>JAQVID010000386.1 GCA_028695865.1 Thermoguttaceae bacterium
AACCAATCGCGCAATGGCGGAATATTTATCGGTAAAACTCTTGGCATAAAGTTTGGTTGCCCGATTTCCGGAGCCGGACGTTGTTTGACGTTTGCCCTCATGGGAAACAAGTTCATCTTCGCCAACCAATTTTACACCATCGCCCAAAATCTTCATGCCAAGCATGTCTTCCGTCATGACAACGCAATCGTAATCAGGCTGGAAGAACCATCGAGCCAGAGAATTTCTCGCCATACTGATCGGATTTGCCTTGTCAACATACGTGGTCATACGAACCGGAGGCTGCTCCAGACCAATACCAATAAGTTTCATACGATAGTCGGCCGCGGCCATCGTTGCGGCGAAATGTGTCTTGGGGGAAACGCCCCAGAAACTGACATTCTGCAATCCGAGTGACTCGCGAATTCCTTTGGCATAACCCACCAACTGAATATCGTCGGCAATATTGGGGGTCTGCGCCGTTCGCAAATAAGTCTGCATATTTTTGAGACCGGCTTCGGTCGGATCAATGGAACAACCAACCATGGGAGTCGGTTTGTTTGCGGGAGCATAAGCGCGAAGGGCAACGACCAGATCGACAAGTTGCAAGGTCGGACGACCGGACTTGTATCCGATATTGGTTCCTTCAGCAACGGGAACCCAGCCTTCGGCCGGGCCGGCAATCACCACATCGCCTGTTTCCGGATAGACAAAGACGTTCTCAATTTTCAGCAAGCCGGCCAGATTGGCCATGTCGTCGGACACAACGCCATTGGCTTGAGCGATTTTTTTCTCCAGACGGGTCAGCGAAACCTTGCGACAAAGCGAAGGAGTTCTCATATCGCTGGCAATACCTTTATACGCGGCTTCCATACGGGCACGGTCGACCGCACCCCTGTCCATCAGAGAACGTTGCAAAACGCCGTCCGCCTGGATCATGACACCACCGCCACCGGAGCCACTGCTATTGCTGTTACTGTTACTATTGTTACTCGAACTGTTGCTTGAGCCGCTCATGCCACCGCTACGACCACCGCTATTGCCGCCACTCATACCGCCGCTACTGCCGCCGTAACTACCACCACCACTTGACATCTGACCATAGACCTGGCCTGCCAAGGACACGGTAAAAACCAGACAAAAAGTCACAGCCCACGCACGAAAAGCAATCTTGCTTCGACACATAAATCAATCTCCCATAGTCCTGAACTTTCGTTCCGGCCCAGAAATGAGCTTTGTTTTAAAGCGAACCACACTCGCAAGGAAATATCCCTTCCCCATATTAAATCATAATCAGAAACCAACCTTTTAGCAAGTGTTAACTTGTCATAAATGGAGATTTTGCGAAAAAATTCCCAATCCATGGAACAGCAGTAACGATTTTGACGGTCGATTCCGGTTCAGTAAGCAATGCCATGATAATCGCAACGTATACGAGATACAACCACACTTTTCACTGTCGCGTACGACCATTCATTCGAACAAGATAAATCGATTCGTTTGTCGTCTTGCGATGCGTATATGCACATATATTATAATGTACACGTATATTTCATAGTCGCGAGTACTTTTTCTTATTGCAAGAACTATTGACTTGCAAAGAACTCTTCATTTTGGTATGATAGAAATGAACGTAATAAGACTGTTGAAACATCGAGACTCGCAAAATGAAAATGAAAGGCGAAAATCCCGATCGACTCCAATATATATTGTTCCAATGACTTCATGGTCCGGAAAGAATGGAAGAATATGGAGGGATATAATGGAAGAATATATTGAACAGGCAAGTTGAACTGCCGGAAGTGTTTGCGTGTTGGTACAATCGCTCCTTCGATTTTTGGAGATTCATTCCCCATTTGCCTTTGGAAAACAGGGAAATACAGACTGGACAACACGAAAATTCAAGTAAAGCCGGTATAGCTTGCGCGCGTCCGTAACGGGTTCTGTTGCTGCCAGCAGCCGCAGTCTCGTACTGAAATTGCATTTTACCGTCGTTACACGACATAACAGGCTTGCCAAAACGGGATTGGCGGCCTCCACCCACACCAAGGAGAAAAGAATATGAAAAAAGTTACCCGACGGGAAATGCTGCGACGTTCCGCTTTGGCGGCAGGAGCAATCATATCGATACCTGCGTATATTCCGGTCTTGGGAGCCAGTCAGGCGGCTAAAATCGAAATAGAGCGTATTCAGTATGTAAGCAATCAGCCTGGAATCGCTTATGGATGGCCGACCGTTGGCCGTCGCGCTGACAACGGCGAATTACTCGTTTCATGCTCCGGGGGACGTCAGGGGCATGTTTGTCCGTTTGGCCGGGTCGATCTGTTTCGCTCCTACGACGATGGGAAAACATGGAGTTGGCCGCAGACGATCTACGATGGTCCGACGGACGACCGTGATTCCGGACTCCTTGTTACCGATAAAGGGACACTCCTTGTTACCACATTTACTTCCGATTATTACACTCGTCAACTGAAACGGGAAGAAGAGCTTCGCAAACGGGGAAAGGGCCAATGGACGGACGAAAAATTCGAACAGTGGCAGGCAGCGCATCGGCGTATAAACGACACGCAGCGCAAAAAGGAAATGGGGCACTGGCTCTTCCGTTCGACTGACGACGGAATCAACTGGGGGGTGCGACAATCTGTCATTCCTAGCGCTCCCCACGGTCCCGTTCAGGGATTTAACGGGCGACTCCTCTATTTCGGCACGGGACATTTCGCCATGGGCAAAGACGTTTTTCCGCTGGGTGTGTGCCAATCGACCGACGACGGCGTGACCTGGAGCACGCTGAGCATTATTCCGACACAGGAATTCAATACGCCGGACGGACGTCCTCCCTTTTGGACCGAGCTTCATGGAATTGAACTTTCGCCGGGTAAACTTCTTGTTCATATTCGAAACGAGGATATCAATGAAACCTGGCAAACCGAATCGCAAGACGACGGCAAAACCTGGACGAAACCGCACGCCATTGGCGTTTGGGGGCTTCCCTCGCATTTAATCAAATTGAAGGACGGGCGACTTCTCATGTCGTATGGTTATCGTCGCGACCCATATCGAAATCAGGTCCGACTCAGCAGTGACGAAGGCAAAACATGGTCGGAACCCATGATGCTTTCGGAGCCGGGTCCGAAACGTGATCTTGGCTATCCGTCTTCAGTTCAATTGCCGGATGGCTCGCTCATTACAGTGTGGTATGAAAAATGTCCTGATGATGAACTCCAGTCCGTTCGACTTGCTCATTGGAAATTGGCATAGGCATGAGACTTTCGCTTCTGAACATTGTTGTGATGGTTGTTTATTTCGGAGTCCTGCTCTGGATAGGGTATTATTTTTCCCGACGGCAGAAAGGAACCGATGATTATTTTCGCGGTGGCGGTCGTGTTCCGTGGTGGGCCGCGGGACTGAGCCTGGTCGGTACCGGCTTGAGTGCCATTACGTATATGTCCGTGCCCGCGAAAAGTTATTTTACCGATTGGAGTTATTTTCTCCTCAATTTTGGTACGCTTTGGGTCGTTCCGATTGTCGTCATTCTGTATGTTCCATGTTTTCGAAGAATGAACTTGACCAGTGCTTACGAGTTTTTGGAGAAAAGATTCAATCTTGCTCTGCGACTTTTTGGCAGTTCATTCTTTATTCTCTTTCAGTTGGGACGGATGGCCATTGTCATGTTTCTGCCGTCACTGGCATTGAGTGTTGTGACTGGCATTAATATTTACGCCGCCATTCTTGTGGTGGGAATCGTCAGCTTGATCTACACCTTTTACGGTGGCGTGGAAGCCGTGGTCTGGACCGATGTCCTACAGGTCTTTATTCTCATGGGCGGAGCCATTCTTATTCTTGTCATTGCTGTTTTCCGAACCGATGGCGGGATGAGTACGTTGTTTTCGGTCGGTATAGCCGATCACAAATTTCAGATGATTGATCCATCGTTTGATCTGACCAGGCCTTCCATTTGGGTTATTCTTTCGACCTCCATTTTCACTTACCTTACGATGTATACCGCGGATCAATCGCTTGTTCAGCGGTATTTCATTACGAAAGACGAAAAAGACGCCGTTCGCGGTATTTGGACGAATGGCTGGATTGCGATTCCGACGACGTTTCTTTTCTTTCTGATCGGAACGGCGCTTTACGTTTTCTATCAACAGAATCCGCAAGCGATGAATTCTGTCGTGGAAAAGAGCAACGATTCTCTTCTGCCCTGGTTCATTATTTCGCAAATGCCGGACGGTGTTTCAGGGCTGTTGATTGTTGGAATTTTCGCGGCATCCATGTCGAGTTTGAGCGCGAGCATGAACTCGGTTGCCACCGCGTATACGGTTGATTTTCACGAGCGGCTACATTTTCGATTTGGTCTTTCGTCCATGGCAATGGCCAGAGTCGTTACGCTTCTTTCCGGGACCATTGGCATTGTCCTTGCGCTTGCGATGGCAATTTG
>JAQVID010000387.1 GCA_028695865.1 Thermoguttaceae bacterium
TGTTTTTCCACGAACGAATTTCGTCGGACTGTTGGCCTGTGAAAAAGCGGGTCCAGACAGAAGCCGCGGACGGCGGTGAAAGTTCGACAGCGTGAGGAGATCGCGGTAATTTAGCCAATGAAAATTCCATCCGATCAAGCATGTCTTCGTAGTCGGCGACGGGTGAATATGAAGTCATTCCGGTATTTGCTCCAAGACTCGAAGGTTGTCTCGTTTTTGAGTAATACGCAAAAGAATGAACACGACTCGGGTCAATTTGCGGCATGCGTCCCTGTTGCATAAGCATGTATTCTTGATCGGAAACAACAAGGTATCCATCGTACTGCCCCGAGGCCATCGCTTCGTTGAACAGTCGCGGTGTCGGAACAATTGCGCGCGGCGAGGCTTGCGATTGCTGTGGAACTTGTATATATTGCCGGCTGTTCGGAGCTTGAACCGGTGTCTGCGCCGCTTGCCGTACCTGCCTTGGTTGTGTTGATACTTGCAATGTTTGGGCCGGTATATTGGGAGCCAAAATCGGACTGCGGTATGGAATTGAAGCGGTCTGTCTGCCGGGATTTCCTTGCCTGCCCAACTGACGACGTTTGGCCGCGATTTGATTCGGATGAGGTTGAGTCGGTATTACAGGGTTGGCAGGAACTTCCCACTGCTGGTCATGCTTATTCGAAAAAGCGAATTTCATTTTACCAGACGAAGAGCCTGCCTGACGAACTTGCCGGCCTTGTACCGTGTACTTGGGATTCTGCGCAGAATTCGGGGCGGCAGGCGGATTGAAACTGACGCGAACCGGCGCCGAGAGTGTCTGGTTTGCTGTCGAATAGCGGACAGGTTGTTGGACCGGGCTCTGTTGACCCGCTGCAGGAACAGTACCGTCAAGCCATAGTCCCAAAGCCAATCCCAACGCAATCCATGCGGACGATGTGAAGGGATACAATTTTTTCTTCATGATTGATGTTCCTGTGAAACGAGTCAGCCAAACGGACCGAAGGCCAATGTTCGTCCATTGGTCTCCTACAATAACCTGTTTGTATTACCAGTGAAAACCAGTGCTTTTGATTTGTTCGGGTGTTGAGCCCTTGCGACCGGAGGGCTGCGCAGGCTGCTTGGGTGTAACCGGTCTTTGAGCAGGGCCGGGGGCTTGGACCTTGACCGGAACAGACGCTTCACCGGTTCCTGTATTGAGTCGGGCATAGGTCCAAAAAATAATTTCTCCGCCGTTGATCTGGAGGTCGCGATCACCTTCGTTGGGAATGGCGTAAACCAAAACGAGACCGGAATTGACTTCTGTGACATACGCCAGAGACTTTGATATTTTGTTCATTTCACCGGCTCCGTATTGTCGAATGTCGCCGTCGCCGGTAGCCATGATAAATTGCGGATTGGCCGGAAGAGGCAACTTGAGTTGTTGCGTTGCCTGAATTAAGTCTGCCCGAATATTGCGAGTATAAGATTTGACAAACGATGGAGTACTCCGGGAAAGGAGGGCCGCCGAGAGTCGCCCGCTCTGCGAATCGAGATAGAAGAACAGGTCCGATGTATTATCGAAGGAACCGGTTGCAATATAACTTCCTCCACCGGAAGCCGCCGTCGTTGCCCACAGGCCCGGAAGCGTCAGGGGGTCCCGGTTGGATCGGGGTTGCCCTGTCCGAAACGCGACGACGAGCAGGACAAGAATAAGCAGTGTATTCAATAAGGTCAGGCTGAACGATTGTCGAATTCTTTTTGAGTTCATATTCCACTCTATTCTTCCGATATGTTTTCAACGGGTCTCTTGATTGGGTAGCAAGGCAAGTTTTCGGAAACCCGGTCCGAAAAATCTTTCCTCAAAAAAACGTCATAGAATAATCTTTTCCCTTCGATAAGTCCAGACCAATTTTTATCCTGTATTCAAGTTTCTTCACTCTTTGCGGACTTTTTTCTCAAAACGCGGCAATATAGGAGGCGTGCGGGAAGTAAGTAAAACACGCAAGGTTTTTAGCGACAAACGTTGTGATCGATCATGACAATATGTGATCATGACAATATATGATCCATGATAATATATACTGAACAGGCCAAGGGTTGTTCCCGAAAACAAAAAACGGCGAAAGCGGCGACTAATATATTGACAATTTACCAAAAATTGCTTAGACTTGATCTTACATATGATTCACCCCTCGAAAGGTGTTTGGGTACACAGCTCCAAACGCTTGGATCGTGTTTCGTGAACAACATGATCTTGGATGATTTTTAAATATATAATTTATTTTTTACAACAAAAGGCGAAATTTGTTTCATGCAAACGGCTACAACCCCTTATCTTGATTCTTACGATGTGATTGTTATTGGTTCCGGTTTGGCCGGAATGACCGCCGCGAATATATTGGGACGCAGTGGATACAAAGTTCTTTTGTTGGAACGGCATTACAAATTGGGTGGTCTGGCGACCTGGTTTCGTCGGGAAGACAATTTGATTTTCGATGTCTCTTTGCACGGCTTTCCTGTTGGCATGATCAAAAGTTGCCGCAGGTACTGGAACGCCGACATTGCCGACCGGATTGTTCAGTTGAAGCATATTCATTTTGACAACCCTCAATTCAAACTCGTTACGACCTTTGACCGCGACGATTTTACGCGGCTGCTGATCGAACGTTTTAAGCTTGAGCCAAGTACGGTCAGCGAATTTTTCGACACGGCCCGAAACATGACACATTACGACAACGGTCAAATGACGACCCGGGAACTGTTCAATCGATTCTTTCCCGGTCGTGACGATGTTGTTCGACTCCTTATGGAACCGATTACTTACGCAAATGGTTCAACGCTTGAAGACCCGGCCTTGACCTATGGAATTGTCTTTTCGAATTTCATGTCAAAAGGAGTCTATACGTTTCAGGGCGGAACGGACCTGTTTATCAAGCTTCTGCGTCAGGAACTTGTTCGCAACGGTGTGCACATCGCAACGAATTCACCGGTCGAAAAAATAGTCGTGGAAAACGGCAAGATTGCCGGCGTTCGTGTCAGCGATCATTCGCTCGGTCTCAAACCGCTGGAACTTCGGGGAAAAACGACTCCTGCTTCCGAGTTGGGAGGCAAAACAATTCGCTGCCGCAGTGTGCTTTCCAATGGGAATTTGAAAGGGACCATTTTCAATCTTGTAGGAAAAGAGCACTTCTCTGCCGATTTTGTCGAAGAGGCCAACGCGGTTCGCTTGAACAACTCCAGTACGCAAGTTTACATGGCGCTCAAGCAGGGCGAAGCATTTGATGAAGACGAGTGCGGCGACCTGTATTTCACATCGACCGCTCCCGCGTTTCAGACGGACCTGCTGTTGAGTCGCAATATTACCAGTCGGACTTTTTCGTTCTATTATCCGCGAACGCGACCAGGCGTCGATTTATATACCGTGGTCGCCAGTTCGAATGCCCGTTATGAAGATTGGGCCGAACTTCCCGAGGACGAGTACAAACGAAGCAAGGAAGATTTGATTCAAGTTACACTCGACTCCCTTGAAAAATATGTCCCGAATATCCGTGACAAAGTTGCTTATGTCGAAGCGGCGACTCCGCGAACCTTTCGAGAATATACCGATCACTGGAGCGGGGCCAGTTTTGGGACCAAGTATGAAGGTTTGGCTGTTTCGCGAAGTTTAGCGCAGCAGATACCCGGCCTGTATCATAGCGGCAGTGTGGGAATTATCATGTCCGGCTGGTTGGGCGCGGTCAACTATGGCGTGATTGCGGCCAACGATATGGACTCATTCCTGGTCCAATCGTGACATGAGCCGAATATTCGTTAATCACTTCATACAGAAACAGGCAAAGAGTAATATTGTGACACGTGAAGATATTTTAAACGCTATTCCGCATCGGCCTCCCTTCCTTTTTGTTGACGAAATTCTTCAATGGGAAGAAGGAAGAATCGTATGCCAATATACCTTTAAAAAGGATGAGTTCTTTTTTCAGGGGCATTATCCGGGTTCGCCCATTGTTCCTGGAGTGATTTTATGCGAATCCGCAATGCAGAGTGGAGCCATTCTCTTGTCCAAAATCTTCCGTGACAGCGAGAGTGGCCCGGATAAAGTACCCGTTGTTGCGCGAATGGGAGATGTTCGGTTCAAAAATCCAGTCTTTCCGACGGATACGATTACCATCGAGGTTGAGTTCAAGGAAAGAATGGGAAACGCGTATTTCATGGCGGCAAAATTGACGAATCAGGGAAAAATCGTTCTCCGTTTCGATTTTTCATGCACGGCAACGGCGCCACCGGCAACAAACAGTTGAGTTGTTTTGGCACAGGGTACCGGGACCTTCAGCCCGGGGCTTGCACCGGCGCGACCCAAGGTGTGCACCGGCGCGGCCCAAAGTTGATTCGGATCGGGTTGACAGCCTGTTGGGACAGCCTGTTGGGACAGCCTGTTGGGACAGACTTT
>JAQVID010000388.1 GCA_028695865.1 Thermoguttaceae bacterium
GCCGAAATGGGTAACCGTGTCTGTTGCGTCGATACGGACGCGGCCAAAATCGCCTCGTTGAAAAACGGAATCATTCCGATCTACGAGCCCGGCTTGGAAGACATGGTCAAGCGTAACGTCGCTTCGGGCGACTTGCGTTTTAGCACTGAAATTGCGCAAGCACTCCCCGGGAGCGATTTGGCGTTCATTGCGGTCGGAACCCCAATGGGTGAAGACGGCAGTGCCGATCTCAAGTATGTGCTGAAAGTTGCCGAGCAGATAGGAATGTGTCTGGACGGCAAGATTATTGTCGTTGACAAATCGACCGTTCCGGTCGGCACGGCCGATCGCGTTCGGGCACGCATTGCGGAAGTATTGAAATCGCGTGTTGAGCAAGGCGATGTCACGGCGGCAGGAGCAAGTTTCGACGTTGTAAGCAATCCGGAATTTTTGAAGGAAGGAACGGCGGTCGCGGATTTCATGCGACCGGACCGCGTGGTCGTCGGAGCGGACAGTGTCGAATCGCTTTCCGTATTGGAAACGCTTTACGAGCCGTTTGTTCTGCGTGACAATTGCTTAATTTCAATGGACATTCGGAGCGCCGAATTAACGAAATACGCGTCCAATGCCATGCTTGCCACGCGAATAAGCTTCATGAACGAAATCGGTCTGCTCTGCGAAAGCGTTGGAGCCAACGCAAGCAAAGTTCGAATGGGCATGGGCGCCGATCGGCGAATCGGTCCGGCGTTTCTGTATCCTGGCTGCGGTTACGGCGGCAGTTGCTTTCCGAAAGATATTCAGGCTCTGCTCAAAATCATGAAGGACAACGACTTGACGCCAATTCTGCTGGAAGCGGTGGAGCAGGTCAATGCGCGACAAAAAAAGATTATGTACGAAAAAGTCGTTCGTCGATTCGGTGAGAACCTGTCCGGTCGAACGTTTGCTCTTTGGGGTCTTGCGTTCAAGCCGAATACGGACGACATGCGACAGGCCCCCTCGATCCCAACGGTCATGGAACTTCTTGCCCGGGGAGCCAGGGTGAATGTATTCGACCCCAAAGCGTTTCCCCAGGCGCAAGAGTGTTATTTCAGAAATTTGACCGGAATTACCTATTCCGAAAACAAGTATGATGCGCTCTCGGGCGCCGATGCGCTGTTGCTCATGACGGAATGGTCCGCGTTTCGAAGTCCTGATTTCGACGAGATCAAGGCACGTCTGAAACAGCCTGTGATTTTCGACGGACGCAATCAGTTTGAACGATTCAATTTGTGCGAATGCGGTTTTGAATATTACGCAATTGGTATTCCTGGTACTCCGCTTGCCGCGAAAAATTGATGAACCAGGAGCATATTAGCCAAGGCAACACTGACAAGGCAACATGGCAAGGCGGCACTGAAAGGAACAGGACTATGATTTTGGTTACCGGCGCTGCGGGCTTCATCGGATTCCATACGATTCGACGCCTGCTTCGGGAAGGCTTTGACGTTTTAGGAGTGGACAATCTCAACGACTATTACAATGTCCGCCTTAAAGAAGCCAGGCTGACCTGTCTTGGCGTTTCTGTTCCGACCGGTGGTTTTCCTTTCGGCCAGCAGTACCTTGCCGCTCCGATCCAGGACGCAAGCGGACAATTATTTTCCGGGCGTCTGCGTTTTATCCGGCTTGATTTGGCGGAAACCGATTCCGTACTTGCCCTTTTCGAAGAAAACAATTTTAACAAGGTGATTCATTTTGCCGCGCAGGCCGGAGTGCGTCATTCGCTCAATCATCCATTGGAGTATATTGACGCCAATGTTCGCGCAACGACCAATATACTGGAAGGCTGCCGCGCTGTTCACTGCGAGCATCTGGTATTCGCGTCGTCAAGTTCCGTTTACGGCAATAACACGCGCGTTCCTTACTCCGTGCATGACGCCGTTGATCACCCCATCAGTCTTTACGCGGCGACGAAACGGGCCGGCGAACTTCTCGTTCACTCTTACAGTCATTTGTACAGGTTGCCCGCGACCGGACTGCGATTTTTTACCGTTTACGGTCCTTGGGGACGGCCCGACATGGCTCTCTTTAAATTCGTTGACGCCATTGTTCACGAACGCCCCATCGATATTTACAACAACGGTCAGATGAGACGCGATTTCACGTACATCGACGATATTGCCGATGGTGTGGTTCGAATTCTGGAGCGTCCGCCCCGGGCAAATTTGCATTACGATTGGACCAGGCCCGACCCGGCAACCAGTGACGCTCCCTGGCGTTTGTTCAATTTCGGCAACGGTTCGCCGGTCGAGCTGTTGCGACTCGTGGAAATCATCGAAGAAAATCTCGGGAAAAAAGCAATCAAGCAATTCAAATCGCTTCAGCCGGGCGACATGCTCGAAACGAATTCCTCGCCCGACGAGTTGCCGGAACTCATCGGTATTCTCGCAAGGACAGACATCGAAGAAGGTGTTGCGCGATTCGTTCGCTGGTATCGCGAAGAATATGTTCCTCTCGTCGCCGAAAACTGAACAGTGTCTCAACATATTCTGGACAGATTCGCGAATTATCAAAAGATCGTAATTGCGGCAACAATTCTTGAAGCATTCCAAAGGATGAACACAGAGGCAACCCGCGGGACTGGAATTTTTCGCGGGGGGGGGCATTACAGGGGCGGCCTGACAACGCAAGCCCCTGCCTGCCATACGGAAAACGCTTGCGCGGTTCTTCGCCGCAATACGCTAAGTGTTAAAGCAGTGTTTTCCATTGTAAAAACCGGGATGGCTCTTTCAAAGCATGAAGGTCGAGCCGGGAGAATTTCTCCCGTGTTAACTTTGTTTAACGCACACAAAAGCGGCGGCCGGGCTCCCGCGATCCAAAAATCGGATTCTGTGCGTAATTTGTTATGCGTAACCGGGGAGTACAGGCAAATATCTCCTCGTTCTGACGAAATTTCTTAATACTTTGAGGAAATTTCACAATAGACTATGGTATTGAGTCCCGGTATACTTGCATTGGATATATTAAAAGGATCGGTGGAAAACGGTCTGGTGTTTTTTCCGCTTACTCAATTCAACCAAGGAGTACTTCCCATGACGCAAATTTCGTATGCCTCACGACTGGTGTGGGGACTGGCAGTCGCGGCCGCTTCAATTCTGTTTTGTTCGACGGCCATTGCGGCTCCGCGCGGACCGGTTACAATTCAATGCGATACGTTCAAGTATGAAATCGGGCCCGATGGTAAAAATCTTGCATTCATCGACAAGGCGGACGGCAAGAATTATTTGAAAAAAGTCGAAGGCGACGCTGCCCGTTGCGCACTGATTCGCAAGGGCGACAAGTCGGCGATTCCGGCAAGCGTTTCTCTGACAGGCGATATTCTGTCCATTCGCTTTACCTGCGGAACAACAGCCAATATCAAGATTACCAATCAAAAGAATCGGGTCATGTTCGAAGTCCTCAATGTTTCGGCCGATATTGATTCGTTCGTCTTTTTGAACGTTCCGCTCACACTGGACGCCGTGCCGGTCGAGCCTTTTGCCGCATGTGCTCTCTCGCAGAATTTACACACGCATGTCCACGCCCTGCCGGCTCTTCAGCGTGAACTTTGGGCTTGCTGCTACAAGCAATTCGGTTTTAAGGGAGCCAAGGTTGCCGTGGTCGGAGTTCCCCAAAAGGAGATTCTTCCGACGATTCGTAATATCATGACAAAAGCGGCTCCGGTCGTTCCGTTCTCGGATCAGGGCGGAGCCTGGGCACTTCAGGCCAAGGAAGGTTACGGCTCCTACCTGATGAACTTCAGTTCGCTTACGGAAGCAACGACCGATGAATGGATCGAAGCTTGCAAGACAATTGGATTCAATCAGATCGACAACCACGGCGGAAGTTCCGCGTTCTATCTGTTCGGAAGTTTTGAGATGGACAAGAAGCGATTTCCGGAAGGATGGAAGACGTTCAAAAAGATTGTGGACCGACTGCACAAGGCGGGCATTTCGTCCATTCTGCACAGCTATGCCTGTTATATCAGTCCGACAGCGAAATATGTTACACCGGTTCCGAGTGACGACCTTGACCTTCTTTCGTCGTTCACGCTTGCCGCTCCACTTGACGAAAAGGCGACCGAAATTGTCGTGAAAGAATCGACCGCAAACGTTTCCACCGTAATCGGCTATACCGAAACGAGTAATCGAACGCTCAAAGTGGGACACGAAATTATCCAATTTGAGAATGTTACCCGGGAAGCGCCGTTCAAGTTCACCGGTTGCAAACGCGGCTGGCACAAGACCGCCGTATCGGCACACGCCACAGGCGATACCATTGGTATTTTAAAAACATACTGGAGCGGTCTGTATGTTCCGCGACCGGACAGCGCTCTTTGGGAATAAGTCGCCAAAAATCATGCTGACGTTGTCAACGAATGCGGTTTCGATGGAATTTATTTCGACGCAATTGAA
>JAQVID010000389.1 GCA_028695865.1 Thermoguttaceae bacterium
GATAAAGAGAAGTTCGCGACCCTCTATTTTAACTATCTTGCTTATTTACGTAAAAGCATTTGCGTTCAAAAACAGCTTTTCCCCAAAATTTCGAGTAGAAAAAATTTTTTTGGCCGCGGTAAAAAACGATCGATTTCATCCAACTGACGATAAATAAAGGAGGTTGGTCAACTTGACCATGACGTAAGTCCGGGAAGATTTCCCGTACCCGATTTGACATTTGAAAAAGTCCCGGTACAATTTTGTTTATGAATTGTTGCTTTGCGGAGTTCGATCTTTTTATCGATCCTCCGCATACTTATTTTTCAGTGTTTTATTTATTACCTTGTCATTAGAAATTCATGAAAAAGTCAGTTTTACCGGTTTCATAAAACAATATAATAATTGTTTATTTCCATCGTCACAATCAATCAGACGAAGTGAAACAAATCAGATTTTTTCGTTTTGAAACAAATATTTTTGGGCTTGCCCACAAAGATCATATAACACTTATGGATATTGAAAGTCTCATACTTGAAGCATTGCCCCAGCGCGTTGGTCGTCAGTGTTTCGACACATGGTTCGGTAATCATGTCCATTTCGATCTGCGTCAGTCCAATCTCTATGTGAGTGCCTCGGATTCGTTCCGTGTGACATGGCTTCGCGACAATCTGGCACACCACATCGACCAGGTTTGTGTCGATCTGTTTGGGACGACCTATCCCCTATGTTATATGGTCGGAAACGTTCCTGTTGATGAGTACAAAACATGGAGCAACAGGAAAAAGCGGTTAGTTGCAGCGAGCAGCAACCTTGCGATGAATGGAGAATATACACAAACTGCAACACTGGAGCAGTCTGCGATACCTGAAAGACATCAGACCGATTCACTCGATTTATTTTCGCCGAATCAGGCAGCCGTTTTGAAGGAGCAAAGTCCTGTCTCTTCTGGCAAGCCGTCTGTTGTCGCGACCAAGGTAAGCCGATCAGAGCTCATGGATTCCATGCGGTCCTTGTCGTTTCCCGATTCAACGGATTGTTCATCGAAAGAAAATTGCGAAGACGAATTGGTTGACGTCTTTGATATTTCACCGAACGGACTAAATACATCTGTCGTTTCAAAAAAACAAAATACGAATCATGTTTTCGTTCCGGACACACAGACAGATAATCGTCGTCAATTGGTTCCTCGAAATCCGCAGGGGGGACCGGGACGCGATTTGGAGTTGTCCTCGGCCGCGAAAACCACGCGAACGAACCTAGTATCGCCGCAGCAAGAGCCGCCGTTATACAATACGGTTGATGTTCGAGCCCCAAAGGCAGGCAGCTCGCGAAACGCTTCATTGAACGTCGGTCGAACGTTTGAAACGTTTTCGACCTTTGTCGAAGGAATGTCGAATCGTCTTGCCTGCAGTGTTGCTCAAATCGCTTTGACGGAGCCGGGCAAGATCAATCCGGTTTACATATACGGAGGAACAAGCGTTGGCAAAACGCACCTGCTGGAAGCGATTTACTCGGAGTTCCGCCAGCGCAGCCGATTCGGTGCTCCTTTGTTCATGAGTGCCGAGCAGTTCACGACCTTGTTTTTGCAGAGTATTCGAGGCAAGTCGGATGGGCCGTCGTTCCGTGATCGTTTCAATAACATATCGCTCTTTATTTTAGACGATGTTCATTTTCTCAAAGGTAAAGATGTCACCCAGTGCGAACTGGTGAGTATTATCGATATGCTTAAGCGGCGAAACGTCCAACTCTTCTTGAGTGGCAACAGTCCCTTGTCGGAGTTGACCGACATGCGGCCTGACCTGATTGCCCGACTGGAAGGCGGGTTCTTCTGTCGTATTGAATCACCGGAACGCGAAACACTTTTGAAAATATTCAAGCAGCAGGCACACAAGCTTCGTTTCGCGGTTCCTGACGATGTTTGTCGTTTCATTGTATCGCGATTGTCGTCGCATGCCCGACTTATTTTCGGCGCGTTAACCCGACTTTACGCAACACATCTGGCCACGGGCGCTCCGGTTACTGTCGAGATGGCGCGAAACGAGCTTGGCGACTTTCTTCAGTGTTCACGCCGCACCATTCGACTTGAAGATATTGAAGCGGCCGTATTGGAAATTTTCGGCTTGCAAGACGAGTCTTTGCGAACGAAGTCGCGAGCCAAGCAGTTCTCTTATCCGCGCATGCTTGCCATGTACCTTGCCCGTAAGTACACGCGAAGCGCCTTGTCAGAAATTGGTCGTTATTTTGGCGACCGAAGTCACAGCACGGTTATTTCCGCCCAAAAGAAAATTGATTCTCTTTTAGCCGAATGCAGTTCGGCAACCAGCGAGATACAACTCCCGACCGTTGCTCAAACGATCGAACGTATTGAGCGTATTTTGCAAATTTAGCGCATCGCGAAAAACGGCAATCAAGATTCGCCCGACCATGCGGAGTGAAAAGCAAAAATTTCGATTGTAAAAGCCGGGGGACTCTAAAACGCTCACTCCCTAAGCTCACCCCCTCATTGCGCTCGTTTCACTCGCTCCATATACGGGCCTTGCGGGAATTTTCTGCCAGCCGCACGGAAACCTCTACGCGGTTTCATTCAGTAAACGGAACGCCTTGCCCGTCTTCGTGAACGTTGATTACGTCGATAATTGCCCAAACAAACGAAACGACAAATCCAACCAGAGAAAGACCGAGCACAAGCTGTCGCGCCGCGGCGCTCTTTCTGTCGGCGTAAAAATTATGTGCTCCGAACCCGCCCAAAAGCAGCAAGGCCAAAAGCATATACACAAGGCGACTTCTGGGCTCTCCTTCTTCCTGTTCGGCTCCGCATTGAGGACAATAAGTCGCTCCTGGCTCAAGTACAAATCGGCATGACTTGCATCGAACCTGCTGCTTCAAAGGAGAGTCGGGTGCCTGTTTCGTCTCCTGTGTTTGAGCTGCGCCACACTTGTAACAAAAAGCGGCTTCCAGCGCGATATCCTGATGGCACGAGCAACACTTTTTGGTCTTTGCTTCATTGGTATGCTCCCGGGCAGTCGTGAGAGACTCACCGGGCGTACTGTCCCGGAATCGCGACACTTCCCCAAGTGGTTTGGCGCTTTCTCCTTCTTGCCATACGAATGAGCTGGTCGAAGCTTTGCCGTTTGCGAGCATCGATTTTATTTCGCCAACGGAAAACGGACCTGTTCCGGTAATACCATCGTTACTGAGGTACCACAATTCTCCCGAGGTATTGCCCGTATTCTGCGGGGCATTGTCGTCTGCCAATGCCAATTCATCGGGATCTCGCCGGCTGATTTTTTGCGGGAATAATTCGGGATATTCGGAGGCGCGTTTCCAAGTTTTGCCATCGGGCGAAACGTCATTGAATTTTCCCGCCTTGCCCTGCTGAATCATTTGGGTAATCTGGGCTTCGGACAACGGTCCGTGAACCCGACCTCGTATTCGAATGAACATGCTCATCTGTTCCCCCTTTGCCATAAACGAAAAGTATTTATATTTCTTCTGTCGAATTGTCGTGGATTGCCCGAATTTCCCGGAGAAATACAGGTTGCCCTTGAAGAAGAATATCGGACGAGACATTAACCGTTGCTTTGCCTTGGACCAAATCTCCTATTTGCAAAAAACGAATCGGCTCGTCTTCGGAATAGCGATACACAAAAAGCGGCCCCGACAGTCCTGAAGCCTGATCAGAGCAAATACACTCCCAAGTTTGCCCTTTCTGCAAAAAACCGACCCAAATATATTGGGTCAAGATCGGCTCTTGTTCCTCGCGAAGGTCCTTTGTGATCGCATCCAAATGATCCTGAAGCGAATCGAACGTCGCGAATATCTCGACGCACAACTTGCGCTGCGCGCCAAGCGCTTCTGAATCGGCATCGGTCCAATCGATACTCTTGTCAAGCGCCGCGTGATTGAGCTTATCGAGCCAGGAAGTAAAATGCCGCTGGATTAACGGATCGCTCACAAGCGTTTCCAATACGATTCGCAGACATAAGAACCTGACGTAAGGGTCCATGTTTTTATCTTGGGAATGCGGATCGAAATCGCGTAAAATACGTCCCATGGCGTCATACCACTGTGAAGCCGAATAATAGTCCGCCGAGAGCAAGGGTCGTATTCGGGTAAGCGAATCACCGTAAATCACCTGATGAGGCGCCGCGGGAAGTTGGGCAATGTCAGCAGCCTTTAAGTCGGTCGTCAGACTGTGGTCTTCCTTCAACTGCCAGAGAGTACGCTCTTTGTTATTTTGTGAAATAAAATAATAATATGCTGTTTTACCGTCTTTTTCGTGACGGTAGACAAAGAGATTTTTTTTTTGGTCGGAAAAGAACTTTTCAGTTGTTCGCAAATTTTTTGTCGGCCGCCAAGGGTAATCAAAGGCTGCAAATTGTAAACGGTATCGCTGAGTTTACCGACTTCGGGAAT
>JAQVID010000008.1 GCA_028695865.1 Thermoguttaceae bacterium
CCTCTTTGTGTCAGCGTGATTCCGCGTCTGTCAGGCGTCTGTTACGTTTATTGGGCCATTTGCCCGCTTTCCGCAGGCGAAAGCGCGCGGTCGAACACGTAAAAATCGGCCAGGGCTCCGTCGAAATATCGGGCGTTATGCGTCTTGTTGTCTTGCACATTCGCAAAAGTGAGGCCTTCGCACTCCAAGGGAACGACCTGACTCCAGGGAAGTATGCCGACCGGTTTCCCGTCTAAATAATGGGTAACCGTTTTCTGTCGGGAATCGACGACGAGCGCCAAATGAAACCACCCTCCTGTCTGACTTTGCCGAATGACGCTTGGCGAATCGAAGCAGACAAATTCGTTTTGAGTCGAACGGGAATCGCGACGCGCAGTGTCCGGGCTTGTGTTGTTAATTTGAAACTGTAACGTTCCATCTTGAACAACCTGCCATAAGAACTGACCGCGTCTTCCAAAGAAGTCCTGACCGGCAGCAAGCACGTTTCCCATGTTATTTAGTTGGTCGATTCGGACCCAGGCGACCATGGTGAGCTCGTTGAAAGTGTGTTTCAGCCCGGCCGTAATACAGTCGTTTCGATTTCGAATTCCAAGTGAATAATTTCCTTGAAAACGTCCCTCTTCCCGTCGTCCGCCTTCTATCGTTACTTGCGGTAATAAAGTTCGCCCCCAGGAAGAGAGATTCTCAAGGCGATCAAGCGTTCCTTCGGAAAAGTCAAGTCGGGCAAGAAGCCCGGGCCGCTGATCAAGTTGTGAATCGAGCGATTGTTTTTCATCACGCTTTTGGGTGACATATTGTCCCAAACGTGTGTCGAAAGTCGCAAGGTCAAGATAACGTCCCAGACTGGCAGTGATTGAAGAAATTTGTCGGCTCGGAGAAACCTGTACCGCCTTGCCTGCCGTTGTCGAAACGGTACTCGACTCGTTCCCTACCGCGACGTCGACCCGCCCCTTGACCACGTCGAGAACTGCGGAACGCTGGTCAACCTGTACGGCGAACTCGGTTCCCTGATCGACGAAGCGGGCAAACGGAGTCGCGACTTCAAAACCCGCCGCGGCCTTGGGAACCGAAAAGCTGAGCTTGCCGTTCGGACAAAACGAATGCATGGAATCGCTGATTGTCAACTCCGACGGCCCTTCTAAAAAGAGTCTTGCCCCATGCGTGTAATCGAGTCGAATTGTCCCGGAAACCAAAGCGATTTTACTCGGATCGATATACTGCCCACGACGAAGCGGTTCCGTACCCGGGGCCCATTGAACGTCCACAAGTTCGGAAACACGGGCCAAACCGACCCTTTCCTCCTGAACACGGTGGTCACCCCGATATCCGTCCCACGCCAGCCACATGATCGCGGAAAAAAACAAAACGACACGGATAATAAATGGAATCGACGATTCTCCGGGCTGGTTGTCATGCTTGTGAAAATCCGGTTCAGGTCGCAAGAGGCGGGAATGAATCGCGACTCGATTGGTTTCGTTGGGGCTGCTTTCGACGCGATTCGGCTTGCCCTGGTCCCATTCGAAATCCGCATGATCGGGTTCCACCGAATCGGGACGAATCGATTTGATCGCCGAAAACAGCTTGTCCGATTCGCTTTGCCGGGCAGGTTCATTCTCAAATCGGCGCTCCAGCAAAAGGTCCATCCAAACGTTGTCCCGAAACAGTTCCACATGGTCGCGACTGGCCTTGAGCCAATCGAGCAGAAGAGCCGCTTCGTTCGCGTCGATATTTCCCTTGATGATCTTCTCGATCCATTCCCTTGAAAGGTCTTCACTCATGTCAGGTCCACCGTCGTTTTGAGAATCCGCTCAATACATGTTCGTAATGCCTGACGCAATCGGCACATCGTCTTTTGAAGAGCACCCGGCTTCTGACCGGTACGTACAGCGATTTCTTTGTAGGATAATTTGTCAACATAATACAAGTGTAAAAGCTCGGAGCATTTATCTGTCAATTTTTTTGAGCAAATATCCAGAGCGGTCAATTGTTCGGTCAGGTCCTGTACGTCAGTCTCGGGCTCCACATAAGGATGCCCGGTCTCCAAATCGAACGCGTAGCGGTAAACATCACGTATACCTTCCGGCAAGGTTTTAAGGTGTTGCTGCCAGGCTCGCAGCGCGATTTTTTTTGTTATTCCGGCCAGAAGAGGGCGCAAAGGACAATCAAGGTCCCATTGGTCGGCTTTTGCGACAAACGTTGTGAAGACATCATGGACAATATCGTCGCAACACGATCGATTCGGAGCCAATCGCAGAGCAAACGCTTCTACATAACGATATTCATCCAGAAAAAGACGCATGGCCTTTTCCCGACCTGTTTCACCGGACAATTGTTGATTCATCATTTATTTCATCTGATTCTTTCCGGTTTTACGGCGCAGTATTTTATTTCCGTAATCAATATTCCAACGCGATTGTGTCGCAAAAATAGTCACTCTACCCCTTTGGACGCGGCGGAGACACGTTCCATCCTCATTATACTCCGTCGAAATCGTGAAATAAGACAAGAAAAATGCTTTTTTTCTCCCGTTTACTAGGTGGTGTGATTTACTTGCTCGTTTGGGTAAGATGAGTAAGTCTGTATAAGGAGATCACGCAACCGTTATGAGGGAGTGTTGTTACGGACGCGATACAGAATGTAAAAACAGTGTTTTCGATTGCAAGAGCGCGAATTGGTCGAACAGGGAGCGCTTCGCCCGCACTCCCCAAATCGCCTTCCAGGTGGAATGGAAAAACCGTGTTATGCGGCCAGTCGCGGGCAAGCTTCCCGCCCCCTTGAATTCCAACCGGTTTTACTGCTTTTTGAAGTGGAACAATCTCGAATCGAGATCACCGTAAAGCCAAACCACAAGGCCGTAATTTTCGAGCGCTTTGCCGGACATCGGACGGGTCTTGGGGAGTTTTACATTTTCCATTCCCCAGCCCTTGTATTTGCTCTTTGGATCGCCGAACCGTTCGATTGAATAGACACCGTTCGGATCAAGTCCATGAAGACGGATATTCGGAATATTCTGCGCGAACTGCAAGCCGTGTCCGAAAACGAAGAGAAGTGCTTCCGATTTATCCGGCGTGACGAATTCAAAAGCAGCGTATTTACCGGTCTCCCGATAGGAAGCCAACCGGTAAAGATCACCGAAATCGACGATCGATCGGAACCGTTTGTACAGTTTGATATATTCGGCACACTCAGTCAGTTCTTCTTCCGACGTCTGATCCAGCGGCAGCCCAATCGACAACCAACTCATCATGCCGGCGTAAGCCATGAACTGGAGTGGGAATTCGCGATGGTTTAAGAGATACGTATAAACGTGACTGACCTGACATCCGCCGCCGCCCATCTTCGACGGGTGCAGATAGGTAAAGCCTTCGTGCATATTGAGAATGTCAAGCGTGTCCTGATTGTCGCTGCGGTTGATTCTTGAAAAATACCGATCCATTTCCAGATCGGGGCGTCCGCTCCCTCCTGCGCAGTTTTCGAAATAGACATTCGGAAAATCCGCGCGAAGACGACGAAATATCTCGTAAAAGTTCTCGGTATACTTTTGTGGAAGTATCCGTCTATCTTTGACTGTCGCTATGCCCGGCTGACGATTCAGATCAATCTTGAAATAGGCAATGTCGTTTTCTGTCAGAAATTTCTTGACGACACCGTAAATATAATCGCGAACATCGTCCCGGGAAAGATTCAAAAGGGAATAGCTTTTCTGGTCGATCAACCAGTCCGGGTGTTTCTGATAAATCTCGCTTTCTTTGTCGGCGCGTTCGATTTCAAGCCAGATTCCGAACTCCATTCCGGAGCGTTTGACTTCGTCGATGATCTTTTTGAAGCCGCCGGGAAACTTGACCGGATCAATGACCCAATCGCCCATGTTCTTTTGCCATCCGGCATCAATAATAAAGGCCTCGACTCCGATTTTGGCGGCCATCGGAATGAGTTTCAGGACATTTTCTTCCGTTACGGTTTCACGACGGATACTCGAATAGGTATTGTAAACGACGGGCATAACACGTTTGCGCATATTTTCCGGGAATATCTCGTTTTGCTGATATCGATGAATCATTCGCGACATTTCGCCGAATCCTCCGCTGGTGTATCCGGCGAGGAATTTCGGCGACTTAACGCTTTTGCCCGGCTCAATCGGCAGTTCAAAATCGAAGGGATTGAGTCCCCCCAAAACGTTCGTTTCGCCGAACGCGGTATGTGCGATCGCAAAGCGCCAGTTTCCGCTCCATAAAAGCGTTCCGAACCAGACTTCCCCCTGATGTTCCGTCGCATGACCTTCGTCGAAAGCGAAAAAGGGAACATGCTCGTGACCGCTGTAACCGCCACGCGCTTCAAATATTTGTGTACCAGGCGTTACGTCTTCCCGCGTTACGCGGTATTCCTGTGCCCAGGTACCGTCGAGATGTGTCAGACGCCAGGATCGGCTTCTTGCGATCGACCATTGCGCCGAATAAAAACTTTCCAGCTGTATCTCCTTGTCCGAGAGATTGAAAACTTCGGTCCAGCGGGCGATCAGATCATATTTCGGATAGAGTTCATAATGCAGTACGATACGGTAGGACCCTTTTCCACCCAAAAGGGAAACGGCAAGATGCGTATCGCTTATCAGTTCGTATTTTTCGTAACCGGCATTGAAGTATTCAGCCAGATCAGGTTTTTTGAGTTTCAGCGCCGGCTCGAAATGGGTCATCGTTCCCTGCCAGTCGTAGATCGGATATTCCCAGCGGGCCTGCAAGGCGTTTGCCGTTCTCCAGAGAGCCTGATAAGCAACTTCGGCGACACTGGGCAGATCGGCGGTTCGATCAAGTCGGGCACCCCAGTAAAGATTGACCGGAAGACCGATTCCTTCGGTTGTCGGCGAGTCTTTTTTGTAACGGTAAAGCATCATGCCATAGCTCATGTTGGTCGTCGAAAGCATAAACGTTCCGTTTGCGTCGTTAAATCGGATATACTTCGATCCGGTTTCCGTTGCGAAAACGGAAGTCCCTATGAACACGAAAAAAAGAACCGGGAGTAATTTGTTTAACATGGGAATTTCTGGTTGTGAAAGTGTAATCAGTACTTTCCCCGGTTTTTAGCCGAGGATAAAAATTTGACAAATTTGATATACGAAAAAAGAGACACTGACGTACCCTAGAAAAAAACGGACTGTTGACGCCACATCAACGGATGCGGCTAAATGGCTTTTTTAAGGCATGGCAACTTCAGTCATTTCTTTCTGAAGAGCTCTCCCAAGTCACTTTCGGAACTTGGAAAGAAACTTTCGTTGGTTCGGCCCTGTATATCGACATCGCCTCGACAGATTGCTAAGAGCAGAACCTGTCACGCTTCACTGAACAGTTTCATTTTACTGGAAACAGACGCACGTGTCAACGCAATTTCGATTCCGCATAACATTTTCTCAAATATTTAAATATTCTTCTTTGACCTCTCACGGTGTTCTATCGTTGAGCCCTTATTTGTGGCGTAAAATGGACATGACCCATCACGTTTTTGTTCTTTTCTGCCTTATATTGTAGACAACTGTCCGCGAAAGTTGGAGCCCGCCAGCAGAAAAAAATATTTGGAAAAAACCTGACGATACTTTCACGCTGGCGATACTTTCAAGTGCGATCGCGTTTCCTTGATTATCCAGGGGCGTCTTCGGCGAGGTCTTTCGATAGGAAGCGGTCAGGTTGCAGGGGCATGCAAAAACATGGTTGGTCATCGACTCTGTAATTCCTTGACGGATAATATCTGCTGCAATTGGCATGCAAAAACATGATTGGTGGTCGACTCTGTAATTCCATGACGGATAATATCTGCTGCAATTGGCATGTAAAAACGTGGTTGGTGGGCGACTGAAACAAACTGGAGCCTGTCGGAATAAGACTCGGTTAAACAATATGCCGGGAGTGACCTCACTTATTCATACCGGCCAATGGGACACTTTTTGGCAAGATAAATCCGTCACAGGACCCAATGCCGAAAAAATCACCGGGCAACGCCATCGCTAAATTACCCAGTTTAGCACTAAGCTTTTGACCGTACACGCCAAAAGGCCAGCGACTTTCCTCCCCCCCTCTTGTGACTTTTGGCTTTTGGCCGCTTCCCTCCCCTCCCGGCTTGACGAAACGGCAAATGGGAATTATAATACACTAACTCATTTGGGGCTATAGCTCAGTTGGGAGAGCATCGCGTTTGCAACGCGGGGGTCGTCGGTTCAAGTCCGTCTAGCTCCACTTCGTAAGTATCATCATTACCGATACTTACGATAATTTTACCCCAGTTATATGCGCATGTTTCTATATGTGTATGTTTCGTTGAATTGAAAGTAATAATACTATTTGGGGGTCAGTAGCTCAGTTGGTTAGAGCAAGGGACTCATAATCCCTGGGTCGTGGGTTCAAGTCCTACCTGACCTATTCAAACGATAATCATAAGTACCGTAAAATACGGGACTTGTGATTTTTCTATTTCTTGTTATTTAATGCAAAATATTCAAAATTCCGCCCGAGGTGCCCAAAAAGGTGCCGACCTGCCGATAATTCTTGAGCTTTTTCTTGAAGAAAACATTCCAAGAATTAACCGAAATCAAGGAGCTTTCCGAAAAAAAACAGACCAAAAACAGAACCGAACCCAGGGATTATTCCTCCATGTTTTTTTATTGAAAAAAACCCCTGGGACCGCAGGCTTCCAGCCTGCACCTCCCTCTTCAAGGCTTCCAGCCTTGAGGAACAAACCGTATTCTGTCAAAATAAATTTTTCCTGCCCGCCAAAACGATATCTGATCCCGCCCGGTCTTTCGTCCGTTTTCTCCCCCTTGCCCCTTGTCGCCGCCAGACTTGCCCCGTGTCGCCCGATCCGCTCCCTCGACGGGAAAATACCCAACCTCTAAAAACTTTTCGCCAGTCCCCCGCTGTTTGAAACAAGAGTCTGAAACCTGCCTGTTTGGAGAAAAACAGCTCTCTTTTAACGAAAAAAGGGTAAAATCGAATGATTTTCCAGCCTGATCTTTGCAACATAACGAGAATTTCTGTATAATGTGTCTTTTCATAGAGATAGAATGCTTGCCAAGGACAAGTTCTTACTATATAATTCATTAAATAAACGTCATATGGCGTGGTTATCGTCGCAACTTGAATCTTGCATAACAGGAATGACTTTGATGGCGATGGATGTATTTCATTTTTCAGAGGGAGATGTCGTTGTTATCGAGGTTTTTCCGACGAAATACCCGCCCATTCGTTTTATCGTGTTATGTGCCGTTGCAGTCTTCAAGACCACATGAATTGAAACCTGTAGTGTTTGCCAAAAAGGTTATGAAATGACTTCAGATAATGATCGCTCATTCAAGTGTGATCTGGATCACTTTGCGGGATGTTTATTAGGAGGTGCCATAGGTGATGCGTTTGGTTCTTCCATACAGTTTACCAGTCTTGATGAAATAAAAGAAAGATATGGGAACACGATTTGTTTCAATCAGAAAGAGGGGGAAATATTCCCTATCTCGGATGAAACACAAATGTCCATTTTTACTGCCGATGGCTTGCTAAGAGCATACAAATCGTCGGAAGATATTCCTGATGTGGGCACTATTTTTTATTCCTATAAAAATTGGTACAGAACCCAAACATCGCCGGAAAAAATCGATGATGGCTGGATTATGGGAATTACCGCTTTATATAGTAACCGGCACCCCGGAAAAACTTGTATGTCCGCGTTATCACAAGATTATGGAGGAACACTCGAATCTCCGATCAATGATTTTAGTGGTACTGGAGGTTTAATGCGAGTGGGGCCCATTGGTTTGTTGTATTATACAAAACCAGCATTGGCTTTTGAATTGGGGTGTAGAACCGCCGTCATTACACATGGATGTCCGGACGCCTGGTTGTCGGCTGGAGTATTATCCGCCCTCATCGCCTTCCTGATACAGGGATATACCATTGGCGAGGCCGTTACGGAATCTATTGAGCTGTTAAAAGAACATGACAATCACGAGAACTTACAAACTCAACTTCTTTTAGCGTTACAACTCGGCGAGAGTTTTGTGGAGCCGCAATCAGCTATAAATACTTTGGATAGAGGAGATCCGGCAGTAAAAACGTTAGCAATCGCGATATATTGTGCTCTTCGATCAGACTGTTTTTCGGAAGGTATTTATAATTCCGCAGTGTATTGCACAAACAGAGATGCAACAGCATCGGTTACTGGGAATATTATTGGTGCCTATGCCGGACAAAGCGTTATACCTTCAGAGTATACTAAGAGGGTTGAATTTTCACAAGAATTGATTGCCATCGCCGCCGATTTATTGAATCCGGCTGAAATTGAATCAAGGTCAGAAAAGTACCCTGCTACAATAGAAAACTCTGTCTCATCAATTTTGCGTGCCCATATAACAGCTACCTATCAACATTTTGGGATAAAAGAATGTGCGATGGGCCTTCCGGATTTTTTAAGAGGCGTTAAAAATAACCTGGATCCAATCGAACAGTTTCTAATCTTGGTTGAACTGTCCGAAGTATCCACATGGTTTTGCTTTACTCATTCAGTCGATGACATTTGCAATTCAATAGACATTCTTTTACAATTGGCAAACGAAACCTCTGAAGAGGATATCCGAGAGGCTTGTGGCTGTGTTATAAATACAATAATGCGAGATCTTTATGGTGACGATTATTTGCGTTTGGTACCTTGTTTTGAGAAAAATATTAAAGACAATCGAGATGTAAATATTTTTATAGCGCGCAAAATACAGTTGATACAAGAAATAAGTAAAATGCGGGTTAAAACAAAAAAGGAGAAGGTAAGAAAACGCAATAAAAAGCCATGATCGCCACTATTCTTTGCTCAAAGTTGTGTTATACTTCTGCCAGCAAAAGTCGTGAACACAGACATACTCAGTGAGGTTTTCCTTCTCGTTTTTTATTGAAACACCCTTCCTGGGACCGCAGGCTTCCAGCCTTGAGGAACAAACAGCATTCTATCAAAAAATATTTTTCCCTGCCCGCCAAAACGATATCTGATCCCGCCCCGCCTCTTCCCGTTTTGTCTCCCTTTCCCCACGTCGCCGCCAGACTTGCCCCGTGTCGCCCGATCCGCTCCCCCGGCGGGAAAACACCCAACCTCTAAAAACTTTTCGCCAGTCGCCCGCTGTTTGAAATAAGAGTCTGAAACCTGCCTGTTTGGAGAAAAACAGCTCTCTTAAAACGAAAAAAGGGAAGGCTCGTCCAAAGACGGGTCTTCCCTTTCTGAAAATATCATCGAATCAATTCTGATTATTTGCCCGAATCTTCTTTTGGTTTTTGGTCAGGCGACGGGAGTGTATTGATCGCATTGATCTGAGCCTGGGCGTTCATATGGGTATAAATGTTCATGGTGAGTTTAATGTCCGAATGGCGGGCAAGGGTCTGTGCCACTTTGGGAGAGATTCCGCAAAGCGAAAGATTGGTAATAAATGTATGTCGCAATCCATGGAAATCGGCGAAATGTCCCTGCGAATCCTGATATTTCAGAAAGTCGCTCGCAATGCGTTTTTCCTCTTCTTCCGGCGAAGGCGACTCGGCGATCCAGCAGTTACGCGCCGCTTCCATATCCATTCGAATCATTTTTGATGTCTTGCGATCCACGCCCCCGGTCTCTTCGACCATCGAAAAAAGGAGAGCGTTCGGGTCAGGCGATTTCTTTTCAAGCCAATTCTTCAGCAGTCCAACCAAGCCTTCATGCAGATAGATAATATCGTTACGTTTTCGTTTGGAATAAGCGGCGGGCACCGTCAGATAAGGAACCGGAGCGTCGAGAAAAATGTGATTCCGGGTCAGACTTCCGAGTTCCTTGCGTCGCAGACCAGTCCAGGCGGCAATGTAATAAAGCATGGTCCGATCCTGTCCGGAGAATCCCTGAATCGGCGGTCCGGAAGACGCTGTACTCACCAAATGCGTGAATTCCTCCATACTCAATGGCCGCCGCTGGTGCCGCTGATCCGTACTGGCATTGAGAACCTTGATCTTGCGGAACGGGTCTTTATTGATTCGGTCGTTGTCCATAAGCCAATGGGCAAACGTTTTGAATGCCCGGACATAATGATTGCAGCGTTCGATACTCAAGTGACGTTCATTCCGAAGTTTGGTCAGAAACGCTTCCAGCTCGGACGCTTTGAGATTGCGCAGGTCTTTCCATTTACGTTCTGCGGCAACTTTTTTAATCATGTTGATCGTGGTTCGAATGTGGTATTCGGAATCATTTTTTGCCCGAAGGTGACATTCGAAATCATTGATATGATCTGTCAACGATTTCTGCATTTCGACAACGACCTCATCAACAACGCCGCATCGCTGACGTTCCACCTGTTCCATAATATCATCCAGCAAACGTTGGGAAATTCGCTTGTCGGTGGAAAGAGGAACTCTGTGTTCGGTTCCATCGGCATCCCGGTATCGACCGTACCATTTACGTGTTTTGCTCAGAACCCGTTTCCCCGTTTTGGGATCGGTAACGTACTGCTGTTTTTTGAAAATACTCGCCATGTAAATCTCCTCAAAAAATGTGAAATAATGCCAACGTCCAACGTTGGTCAAGGGACTTTTTGTGCCGTTCATTGAGCCGTGAAAAGCAAAAGAGACAAGGGGGAAGCGTAAAAAAAGTTGGAAAATTATGACACTTTTTGGGGAGCTTTATTGAGTTGGTAATTCTGTTTGGTTTTCTTCCATTCAGCACGTTTAGGGCAACCGGCGTCGATCCATTCGAGCAGTTCCGACTTTCGCCAGAAGAGCCGGTTTCCGATCACAATAGGAACCGGCAGAAGTCCGTACAAATGCCAGTTATGAACAGCCTGAATGGAACATCCCAGCATTTCGGAAACGCGACGGGAATTAACAAGAACAGGGTCTTCTTTTATCATGGAATTATTTTCTCCTGTAAGGGGGGGTGAAAAATGCGAAACAAAAACTCAGAGAAAGAATCTCTCACTCAAAGACGAAAAGAATAATATTTGTATATCAGAATTTGTTTTATGAAGGGTATAAGAAAGTGGGATTCCGTCCGTTTGGAGTATCGCGTTATGATAATGTTTTGCGATCCCTTTCGGGCGGACGGAATCCCTGTTAGCGCCGTTGCTTGACCGTTGCCCTGTGGCTGTGCGTTTGTTTTAACGTGAAAACCAGGAAACGCAAGAGCTGTTTTGGATATTATTCGGAATAATTACAAAAAATGTTCAATTATTTTTTTGCTGTTGAGGGAACGCTGAACGTCAATGACTCTTTGATTGGCTGAACCGCGAAACTTTAATGCCAAGGATCGTTCGGATTCTATGTACGGACCGTCAACGAGGAAGTCGGCTTCGTGCAAGAGTGCAAGCTGATCCACGTTGCCGGAACACAGTATTTCTTCGAACGTGAAACCCGTATAAACAACGACTGAAAGTGATCTTCGCCGGACTTCTTTCGATAACACAGCGAGCGGGCTGGCTTGCAGAAACGGTTCGCCGCCGGAGAGGGTTATGCCGTCGAGAATCGGGTTCTTATCAATTTCGTTCAGTATTTCATCGACCTTTGTCCAGCGACCGCCGTTTTTCGAATGTGTTGACGGATTATGACAGCCGGGACAGTTTCGTTCGCAACCTTGGACGAAGAGCACAAAACGTAAACCGGGGCCGTCCGTAATGGAATCATTTGTCCAACCGGCTATGCGGATATTTGGGTTACTGCTGGTGAGTAACCCTGTCTTCGACTTCGGCGCGTTTGGCGTCGTTGAAGCGGTCAAGCGTTCCGACGAGATAGCCGGTAATGCGTCGGATACGTTCAAAAGGTTTGTCATTGGTTTCTTTCCTCCCGCATTTGGGACAGGTGTCGTTAATAATGCCGTTGTACCCGCAGACAGGATCGTGATCGATTGGATGATTGATTGCTCCGTAACCGATCCCGCTGGTTTTCATGAGCTGGACGATCTTTTCGAACGCTTCAACGTTTTGCGTTGTATCGCCGTCCAACTCAACGTAAGTAATATGCCCGGCATTACACAATTCGTGGTATGGTGCTTCTGTTTTAATTTTGTCCACAATCGAAATCGGGAACCAGACCGGAACATGAAAACTGTTTGTGTAATACTTTCGATCTGTTATACCAGGCAAAATGCCGAACTTCTGTTTGTCGAGTTCGATAAAGCGTCCCGCGAGACTCTCTCCCGGAGTGGCGAGAAGGGAAAAGTTCAGTTTTCTTTCTTGTGCTTCTTCGTCGAGAAGACGACGCATAAAGCCAACGATCTCAAGTCCCAGCTTTTGCGCTTCTTCGCTTTCGCCGTGGTGTTTGCCGGTCAATGTAACCAATGTTTCAGCAAGACCAATGAAACCAACTGACAGCGTTCCATGTTTCAAGACTTCGCGAACTTCGTCTTCAGGGCCGAGTTTTTCACTGTCGAGCCAAACGCCATTCATGAGGAACGGGAAATTCTTTTTCTTGCGTTTCGACTGATATTCCAAACGGTCCAAAAGCTGATCAATGCAAAGTTTGACCATTCGTTCCAGATCGGTGAAGAACTTCTTCTTGTCGCCATTCGCCATAAGTGCCAGACGTGGAAGGTTGATCGACGTAAAACTCAAATTCCCGCGAGACCATGATATTTCCTGTGTTGGATCGTACACATTCGCTTGAATACGACTGCGGCAACCCATGCTTGCACACTCTGTCTCTGGTGTTCCTTTATAAAACGCTTTATTATAGGAGGCGTCCTGGAAGACGAAATTGGGAAAGAGTCGCTTGGCAGAGACTCGACAGGCGAGTTGAAACAGGTCGTAATTCGGATCGTCTTTGGTTCCATTGACACCATCGCAGACTCGAAAACAATGAATGGGAAAGATCGGTGTTTCCCCTCCGCCAAGCCCGGCTTCATGAGCCAATAATACAGAACGTGTTACCAAACGACCTTCGGGCGACGTATCCATGCCATAGTTGATTGACGAAAAGGGCACCTGTGCCCCGGCGCGTGAATGCATCGTGTTAAGATTGTGTACAAGTCCCTCCATTGCCTGATACGTTGCGCGTTCTGTTTCATAGACCGCTTCGGCGTAAGCCCATTGTTGACAGCTTAAAAACGCTTCGATCTGATTGCATTCCTTTTGATTGATCCAGCGATTGAAACCGTCGAGCCGTTTCCATAGATTACCCTTGTCAAAGCCGTAAGCGTCAAATTCTTTGTCAAAATATTCCTCGTTTGGTGTCTGGTCGCTTCCTTCGAGATAACGAATATAAAGACCTTTCGCGGCGAGCGTTTTTTCGACCTGAACGGACAACTCTTCAAGATTCAAATAAGTCTTGCCGGGAAAGACGTCTTTAAGTCCGAGGGCTTTGACCATATTTTCGCGATATCTTTTTCTGAACGTTTTGGCGACTCCCGGCGCAAGACCGTAATCGAAGTTGACGATACTCTGACCACCGTGCTGATCGTTCTGGTTTGACTGGATTGCGATACAGGCAAGAGCTGCGTAAGACAGGATATCGTTTGGTTCACGAAGAATGCCGTGACCCGTTGAGAAGCCGTCTTTGAACAGCTTTAAAAGGTCAATTTGAGTACAGGTTGTCGTGGTAGTGTAGAAGTCCAGATCGTGAATGTGGATATCGCCTGCCTTATGCGCGGCGGCATGTTCCGGTTTAAGGACACGTTCGAGAAAGTATTCACGTGCACCGGCGGAGCCCATTTGGAGCATGGCTCCCATGCTCGTATCGCCATTGATATTGGCGTTTTCACGCTTCAAGGAGCTGGACTTCGAATCGCGAAACGTAATATCTTCGTAAATTTGCATGAGCCGGTCTGCCGACTCGGACTCGGTTGGTTGCGATGTCATAAATATCTCCTGTTAAAATTCCTGTAAAGAAGACTCGGCTGGATACCATTATTACAATACCTCCGAAAGAAAGCGGTGTTGCAACTATATTGTCGTCACAATAACACGGAACGGAATGACGATGGGATTGCCTGTGATAGGTCGAATGGTATAGATGACTTCATACGTGCCGAGTTCGACGAAAAGCGGGTTCGTGCGTATATCCGGTTCGTGAATGAACGAGTAACCGATATCGTCGCTGTGCCAGTATTCATCTTGAATCGGGGCTTCCAGTATTGTCGGTATGACGGGAACCGGAACATCGGTGTGACCTGGTATTGCAGTTCGAGTCACTCGTTTCAATGTCAGTATAACTTTACTGACGCTGTAGGATATGGATTCCACCTCAGTGGCTTGTAAAGTCGCTCCGGTATTGTGGTCGTATATTCTTGCACAAAAGACGATACTGCGGTTCGCCGTAATGGATATTTCATTCATAACAATTCTCCAATGTATATCAGACTGTAAGTTCGGTAATTACTTGCCATTCGACTTTTGCGACTGTCCCTTCATGGCATTCGGTGACGACAGAATAATGCGTAATCGTCGAGAGCCATGCTGGGTCCGGCGGCGAGCAGCATGTACCGGAAACAAGGCGATAGAGGTAACGTTGGTTGGGTAAGGCGGTTGAGTCCGTAAAAGAAGAATCGTAATAATCGGTTGCAAGTTGTGTCCACTCATTTGTATCACAAAGAGTACGCTCAATACTTACAGGGCCGGTATCGTTGGGCCATGTGACCAGAATGACATGCTGTGAAATTGCCGTCGCTGTTGGTTTCGGAGGCGGGCCGAGGGTTACACCACTTACAACGTCTGACCAATCGGAATTACTGTAATTGTTGTCGGACGCAATGCACCTGACACGAAAATAGAGAGTCGTTTCGTTGGCAAGGTCGGAGAGAACGTACTGTGAATCGGTACAACTAATCGACTCCGACCAGTTCATGCCGTCCGCAGAGGTTTGCACTTCATAAGTACAAGGAATGTCATTCTCGTCCCATTCGAGAATAATACTTGTTGAGGTGGCATTTGTCCACGGCCAAGGCTGTTGCAGTTGTGAGGGGGTTATTTCAAATGAAAATGTTTTCTCGAATATCAGCCCGGTCGAGTCGGTTGCGCGAACAACAATGGAATAGGTACCTGCGTCAGGCTTGTTTTGGCCAATTACAAGGTAATTGCCGTCGATGGCAAATAACCCGTTATTCCCTGTATTGTCGGGAAGCGAGAATGTAACATAGTCTCCTTCGTTCGGATCACTTGCCGACAGTTCTCCGATCACCTCGCCGGTGACAGCGTTTTCGTAATCGATTGTGTTGTTTGAGAGAAATATATCGGTAGGCGCAGTGGGCGGTTTGAGGGTGGTACAGGAAACCACGGACGACCAAACAGACGCGGAGTAGTTGCCGCTGTCGCTGGTTGCGCGAACACGAATATAATAGAGTGTTTCGCTTTCCAGCCCGGTAAAATCAATCTCCGCGTCGGATGTTGCAAGGGAGTCTCCCCAGTTGTTGCCGTCATCCGAAAGGGAACATTCATAACCAGTTGCATCATCTATCTCGCTCCAATAAGCATGAATCGAAAACGCGTCCGGTTCGACTTGTGGAGCGGGAGAGTCAAGTTGAACAGGCGTGACAATAATTTCAAGTATCTTGTCAAAGGTCAAGCCGGTTGAATCGGTTGCGCGAACGGTAACAATGTAGTTTCCCGCATTCAACGGGGTCATTCCCACATAGAGATAATTACCGTAGACAATCGAGAACAGCGAGTTGTCCGTTAAGCCAGCGGGCAAGGTCAGGTTCGCGTAGTCGTTCGTATTCGGATCGGTTACCGATAATATTCCAATAAAATTGCCCGCATAGGAATCGGCGTAAGAAATGGTATTGTTTGAAAGCGTAATATCGGAGGGAGGAAGTTGCAGTTCGCTGACCGTCGCGCTCCCTTCGAGATAGGATTTGTTCATGTCGCTGTAATGTTCTGTTTCGTAATAGGCACGATAAGTATTCGTACTATTCCGGATAGGATTTGCATCGTGAAACGTTAGCGATTCTGCGTCAAGCTGAGCCGTACCAAGTCGCGTCCAGTTGCCACTGTTCCAGCCACTGCTAATCAATCGTTCGATTACAATCGGGAATTCAACGTCATTGACTTCGAATGACATTGTAACTCCGTTTGTATTATCGCCCGCCGGTTCTTGTGCCCAAATCGGCAGAAAATAGCCGATGTTTACGTCGCAACTGTTGAGTTCGACGCCAGACGCATTTGCGGTAATGCGGAAAGCATTCCATTGATGATTGACGAACGTACAACGATTATATACAAGTGAGGTTCCGTCGGTTGAATCGGAAATGTCCTGCCCGGGGCAAGTAATAATATACTCGTCGGCTCCCTCAACCGCGTCCCAGGAGATGGTCAGTCGTAACTGCCAATCGGAACCCCATCCACTTGTACTTGCATTGTAACGTTCGATGATCCAATAAATATTCATCTTTGTCGTACTCCTTATTAACGAATTGCTTAATTTAAGTCGTTTTCATTTCGTCCACATACGCACTGCACGATTGAGCATTGCAGAAAGCGGAACGAACCTCAATGTATCCTGCGTTCGTAAGTACTTTGCCATTACTGGCTGTTGGAATACGCATGTGAGCGGCAACGGTGTCGTCGATACCCGGTAATACAGGGCTGCGGCATTCGACGACGCGACAATTGGTGCATTTCAACCAACGTCTGTTTGTTGCCGTTGCGTATTGACACTGAATCGCGGATGCTACGAGATTATTGGACGTGATTTTGAGTGAGCCACACTCGTTGCCTGCAGTCGGACCAGTATTGAGGAGATAATCTGAGTAACATTCGTAGAGCGTGTGCTTTTTGCAAACGAGTCCTTCGCAATTGACTCTTGTTGCGTAATAGTCAACGTCTGGCGGTGTCGGATATGAATCGACAACAGGTTGTGCAATACGGTCGAGCTCAGAAAATATCTCTTCGGCACGAGCTTCGGCCTCTGCATCCGACAAGACTTTATCGTTATTCTCATCATTGGTAACAAAACTTAGAATTAAATTGCCAGCTACTCTGAAACCATTATGGGAGTCAATTACTAATCGATAATGAGCCTCGCCACAAACTGAACTTGCTGGAATGACGCCTGTAATAACGTCAGATACAGGGCCATGCCCTTGCTCAGAAGCTTGTACGGATTCCAAAAACACTCCTTCGGCGTAATAATCGTATATTTCAACAATATCATTACCACTTGGCCTGCAAAAGTCATCGAAAAGATAAAGTTTGTCAGCAGGTATGCGAGGACCGTCGAAAGAGGTCGTGCCGCTATATGGATCAACAATTGGTGTAAAAGCTATGCCCGAGCACGAAGGATCAAAGTGAACGCCCAGGGAATAGGTACACTCAACCCCTTTTATTCGTCCATCTGGCCAGCCGTTGTAATAGGGGCGCTTGCCATAACGTGGCAGCCATGTTTTATTGTGTGTACCCACTCGATTGTATGTACAGTGACCGACATGTACTTTACAGACCGCATCAGAGAATAGTCCTTGCTTCGTTGATACAATACGACTGCAAAGTTCAGCAATGCAACGGTCGTCCCAGGTTAATAGAAGCTTTTTGTCGTAGTCCGAAGTCGTCACGGACATTATCATCGCGAAAAAGTCGTAGTACGTGGGCCGTGTCATTGTACCACTGATTCCCGGCATTTTACTTTTTGCAATTGCTTGACCAAAGAGTGATGCAAAGTCGTTCCCAAGTGTCATATCCTCGTGTACCGGGATAAGATACTGGCGTGGCTGGCGTGTCCAGACACTATGATCAATTACAAACAAGTATACGAAATATAAAGGCACTTCGTCGTAATGACGGGAAGCGAATGCTTCTTGAACGCTGTATAAATCAGTTTCAATTTGTTCGCGTGTAACCGCAAAATAATCGCTGTCAGACGGCTCAATCGCCGAGTCATATTCAAGAAGTTCCATCCAGTTATCAAAATGATATTGCTCGGTCATGCCCTCGTCGAGATACCGATTATCGACAACAGAATATTTTTCGTCTGCCCCAAGTTTATATCGTTTGTATCCGACATGGCCATTATACCAATCAATAAAGGTGTAGTTAGTCCATGGACTTGGATTGCGCCAAAGGCAAAACGGATCACAGCAGCAACCAACTCCAAATTTTCCAATCATATCAAAAACACTCCGCACTGATAATGTTTGTTTGACCGCCAGCCTGATCGACGGCAATGGCGACGGTAATCCCTCTCCCAATTTTTGTATCGTATTCCTGGAGCGGTGAATGACAGTAGAACGGATGTTGGGTATCGTTGTTGAGTATTACCTGTGCCAGCGATATTCCGCGTTCCTGGTCCATAATCGTGGTATACTCTTTCGGATCATCTGTTTTATGGTAAGTTCTGCCAATTGACCCGATTCGAATATCGGTCCACGCAGGTCGCAACAGACAAAAATGACGACGTTCACCACATTTGTCAGATGGTTCGCTTCTCGCGACAATTTCCCAAGGCCCGCCATACGATCCGATCAGGCGATACGGACGTTCGACCATGCCACGATATTCGGCCAAGTACGACGGGTCGTCGGGGGGCTGCGTTGATTCTTCCTGCTCGGTATCGTAACGAACAAAATGGTGATATTCAAGGTCTATTAAGTTGTCATCGCCCGGGGCCTTGAGTTCATAAACATAGTCGCCGAATATGCCGGGAAGCCATGCCGGACGTACAATTCCTTTTTCACAACAATCAGCGAACGTCACGCGGATTTCGTGGCCAAATCGTGTCACGTCTTTACCAACGACTTGCGCGCCGTAGGTGCGATACGATTCCTCCGCTTCTTCCGCGTTGAGTCCCGGATATAAAAAACCATCGACCCGGAGAATGCCACCTGCGTAAACCACTTTGGTCGAATCGTTGAGCACGTCCACAATATTTTGCGGCCATGCTCGACGGCTCGAACGCGGCTTCGGCCCCAATTCACCTGCCGTGTAGTCCGCGACGAGATGACGGAGCGTTTCTCTTTTTATCTTGTGCGACATAATTAACCTCGAAACGCGTTGACAATGCCGTTCCATAGCGAAAAATCGAGACCAAGGGCATGCAAATTGACGTAAGGGTAGACTTGCTCAACGTTCGCTTGTCGTGGTACCATGATAGTATTTCCTGTTGTTTGGTCGTCAATCTTTTCACGCAAAACCCACATATAGTCCCACCCGTTCTTGCCGAACTTGCCACTGTCGCCGATTTCAAGGTCGGCCATATTGGGCTGGGCCGCGAAGCCATAGGTAAGCTTATAGTAGTAATAACACATACCGGTGTCTTCATCCGTTTCGGTCACGATCGTGCCATTCGTAATGCCCTCGAATTTGACCT
>JAQVID010000390.1 GCA_028695865.1 Thermoguttaceae bacterium
TCTTCCGATCTCTCCGGGCGTTTAAGCTGGTCCGAGCTTGTGCAAAAAATGTCCCTCAATCCGGCCAAGATTCTCGGAATCAAAAAAGGAACGCTTTGTCCCGGTGCCGATGCCGATATTACCATTATCGACCCTCAGCGTCGGTGGCAAGTCTCCTCCGAATCGCTCCATTCCAAGAGCAAAAATACGCCTTGGCTCAATACGACTCGCAAAGGCCAGGCCGTTTATGTTATTGTCAATGGTGAAATTCGTTTCAAACGGTAGAGGTGTCTTTATCGAACCAGAGAGAGCAGACTCTTTTGACAACGAATATTCCATTCAAGTAAACAGTAGTATTTTTGGCCCGCAGAGGGCCAAGCTGCTGTCTATCGTACCTTTCCACCCTTTTGGGAGTAATGTCATGCGAATCCGGATGTGTTCGTGTTTTCGGTTTCTGATTGCTTTTTTGGCGACGGTTTTGTTGGTTGGTTCGAGCGTTATTCGAGCGGACGACCACGCGGTTTCCAGCGATCAAAAAGACTATATTAAAAAGTATGCAAAACAAAAGAATGTTCCCAAACCGGAAGAAATGCTGATCAATACCGATTCTGAACCGGATTTGACCCAAGGTTTTACGGAGCTTTACAACGGAAAAGACCTCACTGGTTGGGTTGTCCGGGGTGGCATCGCGGAATTTAAAGCCGAAGGGAATCACATCGTTGGGATCGGTAATAACACGATGAAAAAGAACTCGTTTTTGGCAACCGTTCGCGACGATTACAAAGATTTTATTTTTACCTGCGAAATCAAAATGGTTGTCGTCAATAACAGTGGTATCATGTTCCGCGCCTTTTCGAACAAGAAGGAGGATATTGAAACTGTTTGCGGACCGCAGGTGGAAATGGAAGACCCCGCGTCCAAGCGGTCGTGGTCCGGCGGCATATACGGCGAAAATTGCGGCGGATGGTTCTATCCCCTTTGGCTCGACGCCCACAAAGCCGCGCGTCACTCCGCCAAGGTCGGCGACTGGAATCGAATCACCATTCAGGCTAAAGGAAGCGAAATCAAAACGTGGTTTAACGGCCAACCCGCGACATGCTGGAAGAACGACGAGTTCCAACAGGGCTTTTTCGGTCTTCAGGTTCATCGCAGCAAAGATGGTGGTGTGCTCCATTTTCGTAATATCAAGGTCAAGGAATTGTAATTTGAAATTGCAATACTGACACATCTGTTGTATTTGCCTGTATTTGCCTGTATTTGCCCGGCATTCTGATATCGCAATCGGAAAGAAGAAAAATACAAGCGGAAGTTCAAACAGTTTTTCCGTGGCCCCCCAGGTCTCGCAGTGGGAGATAAGCTCCCGGTGCGACCTTTACGCGTAAGCGATATTACACGTACTGCGTCAGTATGCCGCGCAAGCAAGCGGGTTTTGACGCACGGGAGTAACGCTGGCCGCTTGTTTTATCGGGCCGGATCAGTTTTTTTATCAATGCTTTTGCCCGCGTCAGACTCTTCCCTGATCAATGGTATGGAAAACACAAAGCAAGCGCCGGGACCATCGCATTCTTTCAACGAGATCGTCGCATGGTGAATGGTCGCGATCTGTTTGACGATTGCAAGGCCGAGCCCAGTTCCTTCCGGACAGTGTCTGTATTCCCGGGGAAGACGGGAAAAGCGTTCGAAAATACGTTCATGCCATTCCGCGGGGATTCCCTGGCCGTAATCGCGTACGGTGAGAATACCAAGGGCAGGGGCACGGACAAGTGAAACATCTATTTCCGATTCGCCGCCGTAACGAACCGCGTTTGTCAATAAATTCAAAAAGGCCTGTTCAAGAAGCCGGGCATCTCCTTTGACCGTAACGGCGTCGCATTGCGACAAGCGGATTGACGCCTTTGATGCCAGTCCGGCAGTTGTGTCGCTACAGATGCGGATAGACGTTCGAACGACTTCATCCAAGGCAATCAATTCGAATTCGTGTTCGCTTTCCTCGATGCGATCAAGTTCGGCAAGTCGCAGAACATCGCGAACAAGCGTCTGCAATCGTTGTATCTGCCTGGCCAGAACGTCCCGACATTTGGAGAGATAGACAGGATTGTTCCAACCGCCGTCGTCGAGCATCTGAATCGCGGAAAGAATTCCTGTGAGTGGGGTTTTGATTTCGTGCGAAACGTTGGAAACGAAATCGCGGCGGAATTTCTCCTGACGTCGAACGGTTTCGACCTCCTTTTTCAAGCGTTCCGCCATATCGGCAACGGAGAGCGCCAGTTCGCGAACCGCTCCTTTGGCCGGAACTTCAACAGGAACGTCCAACTGTCCGGCCGCAATTTTTTCCACGCTTTGTTGGAGTCGGTCAAGAGGCGAAGCAACCTGGCGGAGAAGATACCAAACCAAAAAGGCAAGTATTGGCAGCATCGCAAGAAAATAGAAAATCGACCATTCCGTTTTTTCGACAGTGGACGCCATTTTCAAATTGGGCTCGACGATTCGTACAATCTGCTTCCTGTTGCCCACGGTACGAACGGCACTGGCACAGGACATCCACTAGTCGGTTTCAAGATGATGATATGTGGTAATATTTTGACCGTTTTGCAAGGCGGCGATCACGTCCGGTTTTTCCAAAGGTTTGGATAGATCGGCATTTCCCGAAGCGGCAATGACTGCGCCATGAATATCGAAAATGGCAATGCTCCGCTGATCAAGCTGATATGTCTGGCAATATCGGTCGAGTGTGTCCAGATCGTTTTTTTCAAGCAGCGGCTGAAAAAACGGAATGAGCACATCAAGACGCTTTTTGGCCTCGTGATGTAATTCATCGAGGTATGTCTGTTCGAAACTCTCTTCCTGCCAATGAAGTATTCCCCAAGCTGACGCCAAAACAATTCCCAATAAAAGGGGAAAGGAAAGCAAAAGAAGATTGCGTTTTTTCATCATGTCACATTGCTTTCAGGAACGTTTCCAACGATAGCCGATACCGCGGATGGTTTCGATCAGGCCGCCTGCCGTTCCCAGTTTTTTACGCAATTTGGCGACCTGAACGTCAATGGCGCGATCAAAGGACATGTAATCGTCCCCGCGAAGAGCAATCGCGATTTCACTGCGAGACCAAACCCGCCCGGGACTTTGTAATAAAAAAATCAGAAGTTCATATTCCGTAAAGGTCAAATCAATCTCCTTTCCCTGAAGATCAACGGACCGTTCCGCCGGGCGAATCGTGAACCCGTCACGCCGGACTACGTCTTCTGGTTCCGTATAATTACCCCCTGCGGTCAGTTCTCTGGTTCGACGCAGGTGAGCGCGAATTCTCGCTATCAGTGTCTGATTATTAAACGGTTTGACGATATAATCGACGGCTCCCATTTCCAGTCCGACGACAATATCCGACTCCGCGCCGCGCGCTGTCAGCATAACGATGGGACTATGAGCGTTTTGCGGAATCTTTTGCAGTCGTTGACATACTTCAAGACCATCGATTCCCGGAAGCGTCAGATCGAGAAGAACGAGCGCAAACGGCGACTTCTCCGCGCTTTCCAACGCCTCTTCGCCGGAAGCAACGAGCGTGACCTGTGTGTATCCCCGGGATTCCAAAAGAATCCCGAGCATTTCCCGAATTGATTCGTCGTCTTCAACAACGAGTATCTTTTCCTTGAACATGATACGCTATCCATTCATGAACGACGCGCCGCTTAAAAACATCCTGTTATTTACGACGGCGCGTCACTTCAAACATTGTATGTCATCACGTTATTTCTTCGCGACCGCGGCGAGAAATTGCGAGATTTTTACGTTCCCGCTTTTACGGGCAATCGCTTCCGCCGTTTTGCCGTGATCCGTTTTCGCGTTGACGTTGGCTCCATTTTCAATCAAAAATCGCACAACGTCAAGGCACCCCTCTTCCGCGGCACAATGAAGCGGCGTTTCGCCTTCCTTGTTTTTCGCGTTGACTCCGGCTCCGCGCTCGATTAAGCTTTTCACTTTTTGCAAGTTACCACGTTCAGCCTCCCGGAATAGGGACGGTTCCACATCGGACTTCTTTTGACTGTGTGCGGCGTACCCATCTACGCAAAAACCTGCGAGTAACGCCAAACAAATCAGAAGTAACTGTGTCCATTTTCTCATAATACGATCTCCTTTTTAGATGAACCATGTTGCGAAACGGTTGGGCATTTCCACAAACGCTCCTGTTCGTAACTTTCAGGAATAGTCTAACATCACGATGTTTCTTACTTATTTCCGAATTGTAAAATATTTGTAAAAAGAAGAAGATAAATGGACCGGGAGTATTTGTAACCGTTCACGGCGATTTTTCCTTTCCCACGAAAGGTTGGCCGTGTTCTTCTTACAGAGAGTATAGCAGAACCAACCAGCCACGTCAACGATATGTCAGAAAAATTCCGAAAAACAGTC
>JAQVID010000391.1 GCA_028695865.1 Thermoguttaceae bacterium
TAAATATATTACATCTTTATCACAAGGACAAACGTTTCTTCTTCCAATGTTCGCTGGACGCCAAGTCGATCAGTACACGCTCCGAAACGACACAAGAGTGCCATTCGTCGGTCACGGCAACCAGCGCACTGTCAAAAGCAGTTTGCTCTTGCGACGAATCAATCGCGACTTCCGGCTCGTCCACGACCATCAAGGGCGACTCATCAACAACCGCGGAACTTGCCTGTAGAACCACATCCGGACTTTCGAACACAAATTGGCCTAACGAAAATACATCGGACGAACCATCGGTAAGCGTAATGGTAAGCTTCACTTCATAACTGCCCGGGCTGGCGAAATAATGCGCGCAACACATCGATGATGTTATCACGGCAATATCTGTCCCATTTGAGTCATCGCCCCAACTGAACTGCCAACGCCGGATATTCTCGCGACCGACCACCGACATATCCACTCGCGCAACAAAAATCCGACCTTCATCATCATCCAAAACACGAACGGTCGGCGTCACTCTCGCCAATGGGGTAATCCGATCAACTGTTACCGAAATACTCTGTTTGACGCTTTGAGCGTCAAGATCGTTTCGCACCCAAAAATCAACAGTCGCCATTCTGCTCTGAACATCCGGATTAAGACTCATCGAGTCCACCCAAATGCTTTGCCCCGTTTGATCGGCGATACCATCGCCATTCGTATCCCAATAATATTCCGTAATAACGCGACCGGATTCATCTGTCCCGGTACCGGACAGTTGAACCTGACATCCGGCCGCAACGGTATACTCTTCATGATCCGGAACCGCGACCGGAGCCGCAATCGTCACGATACTAAAAGTCTTTTCGAAAGCCCCTCCCGCGTTTTGCGCCCTGACCGTTACTTGATACGTCGTCGAAGCGGCAAGCGCACCGGCTGTTTTGAGTGTATTGGTCGTCGTATCCATTGCGAAATACGCCGCGTCGCCCGTTTGAACAAGCGTGAACCAATACGGAGTATTCGCGTCGTACATCGTTGCGGAAAGAATGCCGATCGTCAGACCAGCCTCGCGGTTCGGCAAACCTTGACTGGCGGACAACGTAATATTATCAGGCGGTGTGGTCAAAACCGTAAACGCGACAACCACTTCGTTGGAAACATTTGTTTCGTCACTGCTTTCGGCTCTCACTCTTATACTGTAATCACCCGGCGTCATCGTTCCATTGGTCACAAGCTTGTCGTTCACCACCTTAAGCGGAAGTGTTTCACTGCCGGTAGAGATCAAAACGTAATTGTACGAAGAGGAACCTGTAACTGTGAAAGTCGCAATGGTAATTTCATTTTCTGTAGAACGACTCGTAAACGAAGAAGAATCAAGAGTATATTTAAGCGTCATGCCAAGGAGAGCAACCGACTTAACCTCCGACGGAAGCGAATCACTGCAAGTTCCCATTCCCAACGCGCTCACCCTGAAATACCACACACCAAGCGGGGTCACATGATCAATACGATACGAACCGGCGTTGTCATAGAGAATCTGTCGCGTCACGCCGGTAAACGTTTCGTCCTGCGAATACTCAATCAGGTACGATGTCGCTCCTTCCACCGCGGACCACGAAAACTCAACCGCGTCTTCCGCCTTGACCGGTGTTTCCAAAACAGGAGTCGCAAGGATCCTCGCGTTGGTCGTCCAAGCCTGAACGGAAGTCCATATCGAAGCATCGCCTGTACCCGAAGCAACCGTCCGGACACGAATAAAATAATCCTTCGCTGCTTCAAGACCTGTAATCTCATGCAAGCCTGTTCCAACCACGGTTTGCGAAAATACTGTCGTATCGAAGTTGGGAGAATTCGAGCACTGAACCAAATAACTCTGACTGCCTGTACCTGTACCTGTACCTGTACTGTCCGACAGATCAATCGTCACGGAATTGTCCGTCGTCGCGGCGTCGTTTATCACAAAGGCACACACAGCCTGACGCGTCATCGCTTGAACTTCGTAAGCCCCCAAATCGACCTTCGTTCCATAAATTCGCGTCGCCCCGGCAAGATCGGTCGTTCGTTCCGTCGTTACGAAACTGTTGTCACCCGCGTCCAACGCTTGCGAACTTGCACTGCGAACAAGCGAATAGTCGCCCGCCTCCGCGTTGACAAAAAGCGGCGATGTCTGAGAGTACCCAATAATATTCACGGAATCAGTACTGTTCCACACAGACGCACTGCCTGTCAGAACATTTTTCCCAATCGGATAAGAAGCGGTTGACGAAACGGAAACATCGCTTACATGATAAAGACCGTCAGCGTCAACAGTCGTGTTATCGACAATAATACAATTCTGTACTATCGCTGCCGAAGCCGACAGACACCCCAAGCCACCGCCGTAACCGGTTCTCTCACCTGCCAGTCCCGCCACATTCTTTGTAATAGTACAATTCGTGATTGTCGCGGCTCCCATAACACTCACGCCACCCCCCCAGGCGTAAGTCGCCGCGCTTTGGGAACGATTGCCTGTTATAAGACATTCCGTCACCACGGAACGAACTGTGGTACTGCTGCTAAGATGAATACCACCGCCATACTCCGCTACATTCTCCTGAAAAACCGATTTCAATATGTTTCCGTAGCCGCAAAAACCGCCGCCATATTGAGCATGATTGTCCACAAACGACGTTCCGGATACACTGGCCGTCGCTTGATACATGCAGATTCCCCCGCCGTAAATCGTCGCTGAGTTGCCTTCAAAAATCGAATCGGTCACAGTCAAGGTCGCAAAGGCCAGAATCGCGCCGCCACTGGCCGCCGTGTTCTCCACAAAGACAGACGCGGCCACAGTCATTTGCGATTGCGTTCCAATGGCGCCGCCGCCAACCACATAATTCGAAACGCTGTTTATCAGGCTGTTCTGCACGAATACGCAATCTGTAATCTCTCCGCCGCCATAACACCAAATCGCTCCTCCCGCCGCGGAGTCGCTGGCAGTTGCCACCGTGTTCCTGTAGAAACCCGACGACTCGACGACAAGCGTCCAACCATAAGAAGCAATTGCTCCGCCTCCGGTTGCCGAACTGTACGCGACTTTATTATCCTGAAACAGACAATCAATCACCGTCAGCGAAGAACAGTATGAAAGAATCGCGCCTCCATCGACAGCATCACTGTACCCGTCGATAAACGCCAGATTCTTTAACGTAACCTCCGCCGTGGTTGTCGGGATAGACAGAATCGACGAAGAACCGCCCCCACTGATCACCACGTGATTATTCAAATTCGACGCGTCCAACACAACCGACTCTTCTATCGTAATCACTCCGTGTTTCAGTTCAATTGTCTTGCCCGCCAGCGATGTATCGAATGTAATCGTTTTGTTCGTACCCGACACCGTGGACAAGTACTTAACCGCTTCTCGAAGCGAAATCTCATTATCATACGCGTCTTCTATATCAAGCAAAGTCGTTACAACAAGGGAAGGCGATTCTTGCGTTCCGGTTGCCGGCGTCGCTCCTGTGTACAATTGCGATACCCGCGTATGCGTCGAATCGGTTGACTCTTGAACACCAACCGCCATGAATTCATACTGCGTATCAGGCTCAAGCTCGTCCAGACTGAACTGAAGCGACTGCGTGGAGCAACCGGTTTGCCATTGTGTCTCTCCGGAAGCCCGATACAACACCGTATAATACTGAACCCGATCGACCGCAATGATCTCCACTTTCAACTGGGTATCCGAAACAGGAGTAATCAGCAGCGATGGGCTGGCTTCGATCATGGAATATTCTTCGGACACAATCGCAAGCTCATAGGCGCCCATATCAATACCCGAACCGGCAACACGGGCATTGCCGTCCAAATCAGTTAAAGCGTCCCACGAAACAGCACTCGTGCGAATGAACACGTAACCCGGGTCCGCCTTGAGCGCGGCGGCCGAAGTTGGCGACAAGTGATAATCGCCTTCGTCGGCATCGACAAACAACTCGTCATTGGCCTGAAAGACAATATTATTGGTTGAAGCGGCATCCCAGCCGCTGAAATCGGCCAAATTATTCGCTCCGTAAACAGTTGCTCCGTCGTCCAAAGCGATATCGCCGCCTTGAGTCGCGACGTTTCTTGCTATAATGGAATTGTAAACGTTCACAACGGTGATGATTTCACTTTGCGAACTGCAATCGATGTACAAGGTACCCGATACAGTTTCGCTATCCAAAGCGGCAACACTTGCTTCATTACCGGAAAGCGTCGAGCCGATCAGGTCAAGCGTCCCCCCTCCGGCGACATAAAGAGCAGTACCATAAACCTGGGCAAACTCGTTCTCGTTCTCCGAGGCCGCCTGTGCCCGCGCATTATTCCCGGCCATGAGCGTATTGGAAACAACAAGTACACCGGCATTATGTATCCCGGTCCCATACACGCCCGC
>JAQVID010000392.1 GCA_028695865.1 Thermoguttaceae bacterium
ACATGCCCGACAAAATCATGTGAAGAATGTAAAGTCCAAGTGTCGCCACAAGAAGTTGGGCGGAATAATGGTGTATTCCACGAACAAGCCAGCCACACGGCACTTGATATTGAATGTAATAAACACTTTCCCAGGCAGTTTGCGCCGCCGGAGCGAAAAACGCCCAAAGGAAAACTCCCGTGATCCCCTGAAGCAGGAACGCGAAAACGATTACCGCCGGAAGAATTCGACAGCAGCATTTGCATGCCGGCACCGTCCAGTTCATCACCTTATTGAATCCGGTCGCCAAACCGGTTCGGTCGTCAAGCCATTTAAACAAGTTCATTGTTATCTCCTTTTTCAGTCTCAGACCGGGTGCTTTTGGGAATCACCCAAACGGAAGTTTTGGAATTTGACGAAAACATTGCCCTTATCGTCTACCCGGGCTTCCAGCGAGTCCATATCCCGGGCACTCATTTGTTTTTCGGGTAACGTTCGTTTGCCGTCGAGGGTAAACATATCGCCATGGCACGGACAGAAAAAGAGAGTTTCTTCTTTACCGGTCTTGGGATTCTTTTGTGTATCCACCTTGATTCGGCACCCGGCGTGCGGACAAACCGATTGCAGCGCCGCAACGCCAAATGTACCGTCCGCTTGCTTCACTTTGCGAATAAAGATATTGCCGATCGTCTGATCCGGAGCACTGACCCAGGCATCGCGAATCGTATCAACGACAGCGTAAAGCCGGGGTGTTTCGTCCAGATTGTCGAGTGTCGTCAATTGGTACTCTTTACCGGACATGCCGGTTTGTTCCAAGGGATAAAGGGACATTCTCGCGCCGCCGTAAACCGGAACGGCCAGTGCCGCCGCTCCCAGCCCCAGCGCGAGCGTCGACTTGCAGAAACTTCGGCGATCATCGGACTGTCCGCAACAAGCGGCATCCTTTTTATCGCAATGATTTCCGTTTTTCATACTCAGGGTCTCCCAATATAAAGGTTAGCTGAAATCTGTGTTTATACTCCCGATTCTCGCATTTTCGGTGATCCACCCCCCGTTTACTGTCGGAAAACGGGAAAGCTTCAGGCCCCGAAATACGAAAAATCAAGTAAAGCCGGTAAAATATAGGACTGCACATTACCGCAAGGAGATCATTTTACAGATACTCCATAATATATAGAATACCCTCTTTTGCCTGAATAATCAAGGAGTTAACCTGCGGCGGCCCCTATTTTTTGAGAAAAAACACGTTGCGTTCCCCGAATACCTTAATTTATGGACCTCCGGAGCCAAGAGTCAGACGGGCAATACCATAAAAGACAATATCATGAATTACAGAAAGCAAATACAATGACACCTATCATAAAATATCGAAACATTTGAAAGAAACACCCGCGTTTTTTGAATGTCAAGAACAATAAATCGCAAGAGCCTTGCGGGAGCGCAAACTTGGGTGTACGGACATCTCATCCACAGCCATGCAAAACGGGCGTTCCCGCCTGTTGATTCCCCTGAATGAACCTCTCAATGAAAGAGTTCCCTGACACCAGGCTCTCCTGCTGACCGGTTACACTCTGTCCGTAACCCGAAAGAAGGAATGATTTCAGCCGCTTGATACCGGGCAAGACGCTTTTCATATTCTATCTTGTAAATCCGGCCATGATAATGCCGACACCGGTCATTACGATTCCAATCCAAAGCAAAAGATTGGTTGGTTCTCCGAAGAAAATCACTCCCAATATCGCCAAGGACATGATTTGAAACGTCGAGACAAACGCCTGTTTCGACGCGGTTACATGTCGAAAACCAAGATTGCGAAAATAAAAACCGATCAGATTGACGATGCCGGAACCCAAGGTAATATACCAGCACGGAGCCGGAACGTTCCAAAATTCGCCAAGACCACGTTCGCCGTAAAGAAAGCCGGCGCCAACAAGCACGCCGACACCGCACACCGTAAACATGGAAAACGTGAGCGGTACCTCACCGACCATTTTGCCATTGACGCAAACCGAATTTTTCATTGCCCGACGAAGACACAGCATGTACAAAGCGTAACCCAATCCGGTCAAGAGACAAAGTGTTAATCCAAATGAAAAACGCCAACTGGCCGGAATGCGTGTCGTGATCGCATGGAGCGAAAACGCGGATGGGGAACCTTCCGAGACCGCGGTATCAGGTAACGCCGTGGCGGCAGGTAATGTCGTATCGGCAGGTAACACCGTGGTAACGGGCAAGGGCGTCGTGGCGGCAACGGCTGTATTTGCGTCTTGGGTCAAATACAATTGTGACCAGGCAAGTACCCCAATAGCCGCAACGAGAACGAGCATGGCCGCCATTTTGAGCGGCGACATTTTCTCACCCAACGAAACGCTTCCCAGTCCCGCGACACCCAGCAAGGTAAAAATCTGAATGAGCGGCATGGCCAAAACAATTCCGATTACGGCATAAGACCAAAGGTGAAAACGCGCTCCGATCAATTCGCAAAAAACGGAACCGGCCAATAAAAACCCGAAGGTTTTCCAGGAAGGAAAGCGATATTGTCCCCGGAGCATATAAAAAATCATGATCGGCGCAACCGCCGTCACCGTGACTGTTTCTTTGACCATGAGTGTCCAGTCGGAACTCACCTGCTGGAATTCGGTCATCCACCGCAAAAGTGTATTGGAGACAACGTAAAAGACCTCCGCCGAAATACACAGCAGAAACCCGTAACCGCTTCCTGCCGTCTCGTTGGCGGACACTGAAGTCTGTGGCTCTTCCAATTTGTCCGACATTTCGCTATGCCTTTACAAAATTCTTGTCTTCTCGAACTACCAAATGAGGTGTTTCAATGGTTACCTTCGTGCCGGGCGCAACCGATTCGATCAACCAGACACTGGAACCGATCACGGAGCCGCGGCCGATGACGGTATTGCCTCCGAGTATTGTCGCGTTCGCGTATATAATAACATCGTCTTCAATTGTCGGATGTCGTTTGCCTACAGCAAAGTTGCCATGCTCGTCTTTGGGAAAACTCAAGGCACCCAGCGTCACGCCCTGATACAGCTTGACATGATTGCCAATTTTACAAGTCTCGCCAATCACGACACCGGTTCCGTGATCAATGAAAAAATAATCGCCAATCGTCGCGCCAGGGTGAATGTCAATACCAGTTTTCGAATGGGCCCATTCGGTCATGATTCGCGGAATGAGCGGTACCTCCAACTTGTGCAATTCATGTGCCAGTCGATATGTCGTAATCGCTTCCAGACAGGGATAGCAAAAGATCACTTCATCGAACGAGGTACAAGCCGGGTCTCCTTCTTTTGCCGCCTGAACATCTTTGGCCAATTGTTCACGCAGTACCGGTATGGTCCGCAAAAAATCAAGCGACTTGTTTCGGCCAAGTATCTCAAAACTTTCCTTTTTCTCGGGCGTACACGCAATTGCCGGACTTTTACCGTGACAAAAAGCCCTTGATATTTGCGTCGTCAAAACTTCGTAAAGACGATCGATTTTCTCGCCGACGTAATAGCCGACATTGTTCATATTGAGCCGGTCGCGGCGGCGGTAGCCCGGAAACAAAATGTCCATAAGATCGGCCAACGCCGCAATGATCGTTTCCTGTGTCGGAAGCGGACAATGGTCCAAATGATGTGTTGTATCCACTTCGGAATAAGATTGCACAATGTGTTCGGTCAATTCCTGAATGGGACTTTGTACATGCAAATCAAGGGACATTAATTTTTCTCCCTGTCTTCATCGCCGTCTTCATCACTGTCTTCATCGCCGTCTTCATCACTGTCTTCATCGCCGTCTTCGTCGCCGTCTTCGTCGCCGTCTTCGTCACTGTCTTCGTCACTGTCTTCGTCACTGTCTTCATCGCTGTCTTCATCGGTCAAAAAAGACAATTCTTCGCGTGCCTTTTCCAGATCGTCTGCAACGTCATAATTATCGTCATCCTCGATACGTTCCATTGCTTGGATTGCTTCGTCAAGCATTTCGACAGATTCCTGGCTTGTTCGAGCGTCATTATCAATATCGTAAAGATACAAAAGGGCTGCCCCCAGCTTGTCAAGGTAATCGGTATCCCCGCAGTCACGCAATTTGCGGAAAATGTCAACGGCTTCCTTTGCCGCGCTCACCGTCTCTTCGTCGCGTCCGTCGTCCTCTTCGTCGCGTCCGTTGTCCATGTCGAGTAGCAGTTGAGACCGGATCATGAGCGCGTCAGCCAAAGTTGCCTTGGCCTGAGAAGCAAGCTCGGGTGTTGTAAAGGACGTCGCAACAGCGGCGCGAAGGCGCTCTATCGCCAGCAGGGTAAGCGGTTCGGCGGTTTCATGCTGATTCTGCTGCAAATACACACCACATTCATTAAGGAGAATGCCGCCCCGGTCAATGCC
>JAQVID010000393.1 GCA_028695865.1 Thermoguttaceae bacterium
GGAACAGATTCGCACCGCGCTCGATATCGTCCTGTACATTTCGCGATCCATTCCACTCCAGCAGCAAGGGCGCATGTTTGTAGGCTAATGCCCATGGCATGCGGATACTCATCCGAGTTTGCAGGTCAATCCCGACCGGCAGACCTTTAAGTGTTGGGTTTGCGACAAGGGTGGAGACGTTTTTTCCTTCGTCATGGAGAGTTTGAACGTTGATTTTCGTGAAGCCATGGAAATCTTGGCTGATTTCGCCGGAATTACATTGAGAAAAGACCCTTATTGGCGAAAACCAGCCTTGCCCGGAAGAGCATCGTCGACAAGTACCGCGATTGATTCCCATGGAGCGAGTGAGGCGTCAGGCGTCCGCAAATTTTCCGATCTTTGCGAACCGGTTCAACTGACGCGAACGGTTGTTCATCGGGCACTCGACTGGCTTTCGTTGGCTTATCATGAGTTTTTCATGGAAGACCCGGAAGCGGAGCCTGCACGGCTCTATATTAGTCAGCGAGGTATTTCCGACGCGATGGTCAGTCAGTTTCGTATAGGTTATGCTCCCCGAAACACAGGGCGCCTTATGAATTTGATCAAGGCGGACCGCAATCGGGTTGCCATCCTGGAGGCGGGCGGCGTTTTAGTTCACAAGGATAACGAAGAGTCCCGTTTCGACGAACAGACGCAGACGCTGTCCGAAAGCGAGCAACGTGAATATTACGACCGTTTTTATGGTCGAGTGATATTTCCCATTCGCAACTTGCAAGGCAATACGGTTTCGTTCGGTGGGCGACGCTTGAGCGATGAGCCTTCGCGAACGACGGGGAAACCGCCGGCGAAATATGTTAACGGTGAAGGGACGATTGCTTTTTCGAAGCGGAAAACCATTTTTGGACTGGATTTTGCCGTTAATGAAATTCGTGCTCGCAAAAGAGCCGAAAAGACGGATCGTGTTGTGATTACCGAAGGTTATACCGACGTGATTATGGCCCATCAGTGCGGATTTCGCGAAACGGTCGCGATTATGGGAACGGCGTTGGGACTCGACCACATTCGGGAACTGAAGCGTCACACGAATCGAATGATATTGGTTTTGGACGGGGATAAGCCGGGTCGGGCAAAAGCCCAGGCTGCCCTTCCGCTTTTTGTATCCCAAGGCGTGGATTTGCGAATTTTAACGCTTCCGGACAATGCCGACCCGTGCGAATACCTGTTGAATCATGGTGCTGAAGCGTTTGAGGATCAGTTGGAAATTTGTTCACTCGACGCCATGGAGCATGCCTTGCGGGAGGCGATTGGGAATTTGGATGTCGATAGAGATGTGATTGGTTCATCCCGGGCACTTGATTCCCTTTTGGCGATTATCGCGAAAGCCCCGACCGGGACGGCGGTTATTGGTGATCCGGTTCATTTGCGTATGGAGAAAATGATTCAGCGAATCGCCACGCGGTTTCATGTTGAGGAAAAGCGGGTTCGTTTTGAATTGGGAGAGCACCGACGTCGCCTGAAGGAACAGCCGGACGTCATGCTCCGTTACAGCGAATCGGAAGACGTTTCGGAGCCGGTTCCTGAAACCAATGACCGACAATTATATGTATACCCCATTGCGTCGAGTGAGGACGAAACGGAAGAGTCGCTCCAAACGAAGTACGCGAAATTTCCAAATTCGGTTTGGAGCAATCGACATTTGCTTCCAGCATCGCCTGAAACCGACTATTTGGAATTGTGGTTGACCCGGCCGGAATTGCTTGAGGAGCTTGCCCGGCGGATCAATTCGTCGCAGTTGTGCTCTCCGGTGTCAAGGCAACTTGACCTGTTGGGACGCGACATGATGAGTCATGGAATTCTGCCGGAGTTCCAGAAGATCATGCTTCGCTACGACGACGAACGAATGAAGAAATACCTTGTTTTCCTGGACGAATCGGCCGCCATGAAGAATTTGCCCGAGCGTTTGGGGGATGAGCACGAAAGAGACGGGCTTGTGGAACAGATTGTTGCCGCATTTGAGCGGAAGCAAATCGCGACCGCTCGTACCCGACTTGTTTCCGATCTGCGTGAAAGCACGTTCAGCAGTGAGGAAAAACTGCAGCAACTGCGAGAGCTTGAACTTTTGCTCCGCAGGCGGCAGGAAGCCCTTTCCGGTGGAACCGATGTCATGGATGACGACGGGCCGAGAGGGTGACGATTTATTTTCACATTCGAATAGAAATCTATGCGGTTTGTCGAAACGAATGACTTGTTTTGGCGGTCGCGGAATGTGAAGGAAATCGTCGGATAGAAGAACGTCTTGGCTTCTTCCGTTGATGAGGAACGGATGAAGTGTATGGAGACGGTCTTTACCCCAACTGGTGTCAGGGAAGATACCAAAGGAGTGGTTTACGTGTCGACGATGGAACGTACTGACGTTGAACTTCAAAATCTTTTTGCCAAAGGAAAACAACAAGGATATCTGACGTATCAGGAGATCATGCAGGCATTTGGGCCTGATGATTCGTTCGATTCAAGCGTAATGGCCGGTTGGCTTTCTTCTTGTGAAGAAGAAGGAATTGAAATTTACAGTGACGAACAGGAAGAATCCGAATTCCATGTTCTGCCGACGACGGACGACGAAGACGTATTCGATCAGGAAAGCCATGAACCGCAGGAGATAGTCGATCTGGACGCTCCTGTTGAAACCAATGATTCGATACTTGCTCTTTTAGCGGGCGAAACGGAGCGATGGAATAACGATCCGCTTCGTCTTTATCTTGCCCAGTTGGCAGAAATCCCGCTTCTTTCCTCCGAGGAGGAAGTAACCCTTTCCCGAAAAATAGAGCGTTGCCGCCGTCGTTATCGTCGCAGTGTATTGCGAGCCCCGTTTGCATTGAACGCCGCATACGGAATAGTCAAAAAAGTACAGCAAGGCAAACTTGCGTTTGATCGCTCGATCAAAAAATCGATTTTCAATTCCATGTCCCGAGCGCAGATTCTTATGCGTATGCCCGTCAATCTTTTCACGCTTGAAAAGCTTCTTCAGTTGCAGAATCAGGACGTCACGACGATTCGCCGTGGATTCACATCCGAAGACGAAAAGGCAATCGTGCGTTCCCGAATGGATATCCGAACGCGAAAGTGTATTATTCTTTTGGAAGAAATGAGTCTTCGAACCAGACGCATTCGCGGGATCATGAATCAAATGGCTCAAATGGTTGAGCGAATCGACGAACTGAAAAACATGATGCGTTCACCGCGTTTCCAGTCTTTTTCAGAGAGTCGTCAGACCGTGTTACGGCAGGAGCTTCGTGAACTGCTGTCAGCGGCAGGGGAATCACCGCGAAGGCTTGAGCGTCGAGTCGCGGAAATGAAAGCCCGACTTCAGGAATACGATCAGACCAAAGGAATCATGTCGCGAAGCAATTTGCGTCTGGTCGTTTCGGTTGCGAAGAAATATCGTTATCGCGGTCTGGGGTTTCTTGATTTGATACAGGAAGGGAATACCGGACTTATGCGAGCGGTGGACAAATTTGAGTATCGTCGGGGATACAAATTTTCGACTTACGCGACGTGGTGGATTCGGCAGGCGATTACCAGGGCAATTGCCGAGCAGGCCCGAACCATTCGCATTCCTGTTCACATGATTGACGCTCTTACCCGAATTCGCGTTATTCAAAAGAATGTTTTTCAACAAACCGGACATCATCCGACGATTGAAGAAGTCGCCAATATTGCCGAAATGGAAATTGACGAAGTACAACGGATTCTCGTGATGGGCGACCAGCCGTACAGTTTGGAATTCCCAATGGGCGACGATAAAGAAAATTCTTTTGGTCAATTCATTGAAGACCGAAGCGACGACCGCCCGGAAAAATCGGCGTCAAACGAAATGCTTCGCAAAGAAATCGACAAGCTTCTCAAGACGCTTACTCCGCGTGAGCGGGAAATAATTCGTCTGCGTTACGGTCTGGAAAACGGATACGTCTACACCTTGGAAGAAGTCGGCCGCATATTCGAAGTCACCCGGGAACGCGTACGACAGATTGAAGCAAAAGCTGTCGAAAAACTCAAAATGCCCGGCCGTGCCCGGTTCCTTCGCGGTTTCCTCGAACAATTCGATCTGACCCGGGAAGCAGGCGAGGATTGATACTCCGCGGTTGATTGGTTGGGCGGGGCAAAAGTGTCCCCGCTCTTTGAGTACGTCTCTCTGGATTCTCCTTTCTTGTTTGTATTTTGGCAGTCTTTGTTATGTTTGAAAAACGAAAACGGGAGGCTTCTGAAGTCATCCCGTAAACGTCATTGTCTTCGAATCCCATTGTGATTTTTGTTGTGATTTTGTCATTGGCCCCTGTCTTATCAGTTTGCTTATTGACATTTTTGTTACAGACCGATATAAT
>JAQVID010000394.1 GCA_028695865.1 Thermoguttaceae bacterium
GGGAGTGAATCACCAAAAATTGAAGCGTCGGAAGCAAAAAACGTTTGTATTTGGCTTTCGTGTTGTGCGGCCTGAAGTCCCCCGTTTTCCGAAGGTAAACGGGGAGTGAATCACCAAAAATTGAAGCGTCGGAAGCAAAAAACGTTTGTATTTGGCTTTCGTGTTGTGCGGCCTGAAGTCCCCCGTTTTCCGAAGGTAAACGGGGAGTGAATCACCAAAAATTGAAGCATCGGAAGCAAAAGACTTCGCATCCGTATCGAAGTTTTACTTTGTTCGCGACCAAGATTTTCTTGATACGGAACATTTTTCCGCCTTACGAAGACAATGGGGAAACACAATTGCCGTTTCCAGTGTCCTATCCAAAATCATATCGAAAAGGATCGTCAAACATGATGAATCATGTCAAAAAGTTTTTTGATTCTTGCAAAATTCATCCCGGCGGACCAAGCCGTCTTGCGATGATGTTCGCATGCCTGTTGTTGTCCCTGTCGTGGAGTATCGTTGCCGTTGCCAAAGACCCATGTTGGATTCTCAATCATGGTAACGATATCAAAGCATTTTCGGTTGGGCAGGGAAATATTGAATCTTCGCTCGGATTGGTCCACATAAGACCCATGGGCACCGATCTGACCATGTTTGCTCTTTTGCCCAAAGACCAATGTTTTGACGCGGCGACACATCCTTTTTTTGCCATGCGATACAAAATCAAGTCGTCGATTCCTCAAGGGGGACTCTTCTTTACGAACGATACATTGACGACCATTTCCGACGTGAGTTATTCCCCATTCAAGATTATCGGTGACGGCAACTGGCATAATGTTACGATCGATCTGCGTACCTATCCGAAAAAGAACTGGAAAGGGACAATCACTTCGTTCCGGCTTGATCCGATCAATCCCAGTAATTTGTCTTCCGAAATTGAGATATCACGTTTTGGCTTCTTTGCCGCGGAACAACAAGCCTCTGCGTTTCTGGATCAGGCCAATGACAAGCCTGACTATTCGCTTGAAACAATCATCACAACAACAGATGTTCGCTGTGTTATCCCGGGCAATATCATGAAGACGGGCGACTTGCCTCAATCGTTCCTGCCGGAAGAATCCTGGACCATCGAAGAAACGACACAAAAACTGCAATCAGGATTATTGCCGGAACAACTTGCGGTCGCCGTGGACGATGGAACAACGCGGCAGATCGTTCCATTGTCCGTGGTCACCCGTCGCGGATACGCCGTCTACGAAGCACGAAAAAAAGGAAAATATTTCCTCACAACCGATCACAAGGCCGGCCAAATCACCGACTTGAGCGGTCTGACTGATCGCGGCGACATTGTCTTTGCGGTTGCCCGTGGTTTCATGACCTGTACCGGCAATCGTTTTGAACCGGCCCGAAATTGCACCCCGGATGAAGTCGCAAAAATCATTGCGGCCGTAACAAACGCGGGTTGCGATCCCACCGAACTTCGCCAATTTCTCGCAGGAAGTCCCACGCGGGCACAAGTCGCCCACCAGATTGCCGCCATGGTCCTTAAGTGTCTTGAACTCCCGATACAATCTCCTTTCGAACCGGAATATTTTACGCGTGATCGTATTCGGTTCGGCGCTTCTTTCAGTGTCCGTTCCAATTACTATAAGGAAACCCTTCTTCGCGATTTCGCCGAGTGTGGATTCGACTGGATACTCGCCTCGGGAATCGTCTGTTCAGATCGTTACCGCGGACAGCTTTTATCCACATGTAATCAATTCGGTATTGAGCTGTTCATCAACGATGGCGCTCATGTTCAGCCCGGTGCGACCCGATTGGAGTATTTCGACCATCCGTGCCTCTCCGGACACATCGTTACCGACGAGCCAGGCAGTGATTCGTTCGACAAACTTGCCAAAGTATGCAATACGTACCGAAAGGAAACCGGAGGCAAGATACCGTTCGTGAATCTGCTTCCCATGTATGCCAATGCGGCGCAATTGAAGTATGGAGCCGGTGCCGCCGCCATTGAATATTACGATTCTGACCCGGCTGTGTTCAAAAATTATTGCGACGCGTTCTGCAAAAAATTTGACGTTCCTTATATTTGCACTGATATTTATCCGCTCAATTGGCTCAAGGGCAAAAAGGTTACATACAAAGATTACGCGGAATCAATCAATATCATTGCGAATTCCGCACGCGAACACCACAAAGATTTTTGGTGCTACATCCAGACTTTTGCCTGGGTACCAAGTAAACGCACTCCCACCGAAGAAGAATTCCGTTGGCAATGCTATTCCATGCTTTCGTTCGGCTGTAAAGGTTTGCTCTGCTGGACCTATGCCGGATACAAGGAAGAAGCTCCGTCCTTAATTGATACTCAGGGCAACAAGACAGCCGCGTGGTATGCCATTCGACCTGTCGTTGCCGAAATAAAACGCCTGTCTGATGTGTATGTTCAATATCGCAACCTGGGCGCTTTTGCGCACAAGTACTCCGATCGCGTGCCCTACTTGCGAATCTCGACTCCGTACACCGCTTTTAAGACTATTGAAAAAATCGATTGCCCACAACCGCTTCTGGTCGGATGCTTCGAAAAGAAATCCGCTCCCGGAAACGCGTTTACTCTCGTTAATATGGCCGAATTTCAGGATGGAATCGGAACGACCGCCATACTCAAACTGTCAGGCAAAAAAGTCACCGCTTATTATCGTGGAGAACCGGAAGTAATCATGCCCGACCCGCAAGGGCTGTTTCACTTTCACCTTGCTTGTGGTGAAGGTGTCTTCGTAACCGTCGAGTAACCTCAAGAAACCACGAGACCCCTGTCTGAATGAAACAGGGGTCCATTGAAAAATCGTTCGTCAATAAAAGAATCGACTACCGAAGAGAAAATTCCAGCACCTTTTCGCCCATTTCAGAGCGAGCTTTGGGACCGCTGAAACTTCCATTGTCACGCTTAATGGCTTCATAAATCTCTTGACGGTGCACCGGTACATTGGCCGGTGCTTCAATTCCAAGCCTGATTCTGTCGCCCCGGACATCCACAACGGTCACAACAATATCGTCACCGATATAAATACTTTGGTCCTTGTATCGCGATAATACCAACATCTCGTGTCTCCTTACTGTGTTTGTGATCAATAAACGGTATCCGTACCATTAAATTGACACACTGGTTATATAAATGGAAGATAAAATATCCCTTACAATCTGCCTACATTAAATATATTCTATATTTTTAAGTTTACAATATAGGAATCGTCGAAAACAGGCTGTTAATTTAGAAAATTTACACAAAAGAAACAGGAATCGAAGCAGGACGCAAGGTATCGGGTGCAGAATAGGACTCCTACCGGTTTTGCAGGCAAGAAGGATTATGCAGAAATCATTTTATTGATTGGCGACACAACTTGTGTCATAATCTTAACTAATTCATACAATCGCTACAACCGGAATTTTTTTATTTTAATTAAAGAAATTTATGCTATACAATCAACAAAAAGCTTGAAGTTTTGGAATCTAAGGAAATAATTAAATAAACGTGAAGTATGGTTTCCTCTCCGCCGGAAGGCAATTGTCCATACTCGGGCCTGCCCTTGCCGGGAACATGGATGGTCAAAACATATAAAGGTGGTGCTGCAATGTATAATAAACATGTTATTTCTATTTTTCTGATTCTGATCCTTTCCGTGCTGTCTTGCGGCTGTTGCTTGACAGGCAAGAAGAAAGAAACGCCGAAAGAACCTTTTCGTGGAGCCGTCGATACCAACGTGACAAACGGGCAACAGCTACAGCCTCCAGTCGTCAAGGAATCGGTTCCCGTGAATGTTTCTCCGGAAGGAACAAACAATTCAACGAGTAACTACCCGTGTCCTGCCAATGATTGTCCTAATGCCGGACAACCAGGAAGCTCCTGTCCAATCAACACAGGGGCTGGTGCTCCCTCCGGGCTGTCTGGTACTCCGTCCGGGCAGGTAATCACCGTCGCGCCGAATACTTCATCCAGTGTTCCGGAAGCGGTCATTCAGCTCCCTGCCGCACAACCGAGCGAAGCAGCCGGCACGTCAACCCAGGTCGATAAACCCGTCGCCACACCGGAAAGCCAGTCGTCGCCGTTGCCGTCTCCCTCGCCTGAAGCACCTTCCTCCAGTCCGGTCACGCCTGCCACCGATCCGCAACACAGTCCCGCCGAGACAGGCAGTTTTCACTACGCCAATCAAACAGATTCGCCGCGGACCGATTCCGATCCGTATCGCCCCGTGTCAGACGAGCAAGGCGCAAGTTCAAATAAAGCGGAAACCGAACACGACTCAACGGCCAAGACTTCATCAGGCGACACATCCTCTTCGAAGCCCAAAGGCAAAACCGTTTCACTGGA
>JAQVID010000395.1 GCA_028695865.1 Thermoguttaceae bacterium
TGAGTGGCAAGCTCTTCATAAACCCAGGAATTATCGGCCCGACGCAGGCTCCCGGAGACAATGGCATCGACCTCATTCTTTTGAAAAGCATTGGAAAGATCGTCGTCATGAACGAAATAGACAGGAGTAAAAGTAAAACCTTTTTCTTTGGCGAACGTGGCAAAATAGTCGTTTTCGTCGTCCTTTTTGAACATGCCGACCCGAATGCCGTTCCAGTGTTTGTAATCCCGGGGCGCATATTTCGTCGATCCGACTTTAACACTCATTCGAACGGATGAATAGCCGATCGGATGCGTCGAATAATCAAACAACTCTTCCTTCGCCGGAGATTTGAGGCCACCGGTCATTAAATCGATCTCCCCTTTTTCCAGCATGGACAGCAAATCGGACTTTCCCTTGTCGAATCCGACATATTCATAGGTCCAGCTCGCATAAGGCGCTATCAGCTGAAGAACATCGTATCCGTAACCGGAACGCTGTCCCTGGTTGTCCATCATGTGATAACCGTTTTGTTCAAAAAAACCAACTTTAATCGGCTTGCTCGCAGGAATATCCGCCGCTTGAGACGAGTACTGACCGACAAGAAATACCAGCGATGAAAGCAGGAAAAGAATACAGTAAGACAATTTCCTTACTACAGATCTGGTCATGGGATACCTTTTTTTATGGAACCATTCACGGCGATTTTGCCCTTTCACACGAAAGACACACCGCGACTTGAATTGTTATAGTATAGCAAAGACAACCAATGGTGTCAATAATTATCTCAAGAAACTTTCCGGATAAATGCCCACAGGTCCAAAACAATAGTAATAAGTGTACTGATACCGCGCCAAATTGCGGAGGCTATCGAAATTTTTTTTGGGGGGGGAATACATAGCAGGGGTACGGCCAGCGTCCCCCCCTGTCTGCCCTGGGGAAACCGCTTGCGCTTCGTTCCTTCTTTTGCGCGAAATGTAAAAGCAGTGTTTACGCTCGCCTGACTTCCCTTTAACCGCCTGAGAGTGTACGGGAATAGAAACTTTTCTGTTTGGAACGTATTCTACTTGACACGGACCGGTCGCATGGATTACAATAGACGAGTGTGAAGCCGCGGTCGCCACCGTGGCAACTGCAGACGAACGTTTCAGAACACAAGGGATGAAACAAAGGGATGAACGTCGAGCAAAAATGAAGTGTCAGCAGTATGCATATTATGTCATGGAAACATCATGGAAACATATAGAAAACGCAATGAAAGGAATTTTATGAAACAGAAATTATCTTACGCGTGCAGTTTTTTCTTTGTCTGTATTTTTATTTTACCGGTTTTCGCCAAGTCGGACCGCGAAAAATTGAACGATTGGGAAACCGGTATTTTCATCGCGGGATACAACGATCAGGCATTCGAGAAGATTTCCGCGATCAAAGCGGCCGGGTTCGACTGTCTGCAACTTTCACTCCCGGCAAATACAAAACCGCCCATGACCGATGAACAGAAAATTGCGTGGCTGAAAAAATTCCGTGCCGCGTGCAAGACAATTGATCTGGACATTGAATATGTTCATATTCCGTTCAGTGGACGGCATGATATTTCGCAACGGGACGATGCCAAACGGGAAGCGTTTTGCGTTGAAGTCATTCGTCTCATGGACTGGAACAAATATATCGACGCGGATATTTTCGTGATTCATCCCAGTGCTGAACCGATAGCCAATGAGCAGCGTCCTGAGCGAATCAGGAATTGTATCGCGTCACTCAAACGTCTGAACGCGGAAGCGAAAAAGCGGGACATTCGTTTGGCGGTCGAGAATCTGCCGCGTACCTGTTTATGCAATACCAGCGCGGAAGCGAACATGATCATCGCACAAGCGGGGCCTGACATGCGTCTTTGCTTTGATACAAATCATCTGCTCAAAGAAACACCGGAACAGTTTCTCGCCAACTTCAAAGGGAAGATTGCGGCGATTCACGTCTCCGATTACGACTATATTGACGAGAAGCATTGGATTCCTTATCAGGGCAAATGCGACTGGAACAGTATTGTCAAAGAACTCTTGCGTCACGGATACGACGAAGTGTTCATGTTCGAATCGTCCAGGCTTAACGATGGTACTGTTGCTCCCTGGTCGCAAATTATCGGTACCTGGCAGCGAATGAAAAAGGAATACAAGTAGGCGACCGACCATGAAATATTTGCATTATCGAACTACACACTCTGTTTGTCTCATCGCGGGTCTTTTTTCGTTTTTGCTCGTCTGCTTTAACGCGACGATTCTTCCAGCGGGCGAAAAGCCGCTTGATCGTCATGCCATCGTATCGCGTCATGATATCAAAACAGAGTCGCCGGAACTTCAACTTCCGTTGGGAAACGGGGAGTTCTGCTTAACCATTGACGGAACCGGACTTCAGACGTTTGGCGGTAGCTCGTTATCGCATTGGGGGTGGCATACCGCGCCGCTTCCGGACGGCTTTCGCGCAGCGGATGTACCACCGACCGGAACCTGGCAGACGGGCCGCAATACGGGACCGGACGATGCGTTGCCCAAAGGTTTCGACCCGGTTCGCAATTGGATGCGGGGTAATGCCCACATGGCCAATCTTGGCCGCATACGACTTGTTCGCGGCAATGGGAAAGAGATCAAGCCGGGCGACATTGTTCAACTCCGCCGACATCTCGAACTTTGGACGGGCATTCACACCAGCCGATATACGCTTGACGGCAGACAAGTCGAAACTTCCACCGTTGTGGCTTGCGACGATCGGTATGTTGTGAAAATCGTTTCGCCTCTGTTGGTAAAAGACGCGATTCGGATTGAACTTGATTTTCCGTATCCGGATGGCGAGGCGAAAGACTGGTGCGGTAATTTTACCGTTCCCGGCAAACACACGACAACGATGGTCAAAAAGTCCCGGTCCCTTTGTTTATCGCGACATGCCGACACGTTCGATTACGGCGTTGTAGTTCGAACGCAAAACGCTTCTTTACTCCGATTTAACAGTGAATCGCACACGTTGACGTTTGCCTCAGATGGTAGTGACACCATTGAAATCGAAGTCGTATTCAATAAGAATATTTCAGAGAAACCGCAAATGAATGATGTTTGTTCCTTTGCAAAAACAGCAAATCAAACATGCAAAGCCTGGCAACATTTCTGGACGACAGGAGGGGCCATTGACCTTTCCGGTTCGACGGACCCGCGGTGGAAAGAATTGGAACGTCGAATCGTTTTGTCGCAGTATCTGATGCGGTGCAATTCGGTCGGCAGTTGGCCTTCGTCGGAAAGCGGACTCCTTACCGCCGATCCGTGGCACGGTCGTTTTCATATGGAAATGGTCTGGTGGCACCTGGCACATTATTTTCTTTGGGGGCGGCAGGAGTGCGCCGATGACGCGCTGACATGTTACGAGCGATTTAAGCCGATGGCGACCCAACTTGCCCGGCAGTTGAATTACGCCGGGTACAAATGGGGCAAGTCCATGGAGCCCGGGGGACGGACGTCGCCCTGGCGAGGGAATCAGGTGCTCTTGTGGAAGCAGCCGCATCCGATTTTTTTCGCGGACCTGGAGTATCGCATTCGGCCAACCCAGGCAACACTTGACAAATGGTCTGATATTATTGAAGGAACCGCGGAGCACATGGCCGATTATGTTACCAGGGATAAAAACGGTGTATATCATCTTGATCCTGTCATGCCCCCGAGTGAAATTGGCGTGACGTCCGATACCGTTTTCGATCTGGCGTATTGGCGCTATGGTTTGAATCAGGCCAATCGTTGGCGTCAGCTTCGTGGTCTTGCCCGAAATCCGAAATGGGACGAGATCGCAAAAAATCTGGCACCGCTCCCTGTCGTCAATGATCCGGTCGACGGAAAAGTTTTTATCCACGCTCCCGCCTGGACCGATTCTTATACCAAGCGGAACTGGGAACATCCCGATTTGATTGGCGTTTTCGGAATGCTTCCTCCTGTGGACGGAGTCGATCGGCAGACGGCAAAAAGAACGGTTGCCAAGGTTGCGCGGCAGTGGAATTGGAATCGCTGCTGGGGCTGGGATTTTCCGTGGATCGCCATGGCCGCCGCGAGAACCGGTCAGAGCAAGATTGCGGTCGATATGCTCCTTTGTGATTCGTCCCGAAACGTTTACGATGTCCGGGGAGTGAATACAGGCGGTCCGTGTCCTTATTTGCCCGGTAACGGTGGTCTGCTTTACGCGGTCGCCATGATGGCCGCCGGTTGGGATGGAGCTCCGGACACGCCATGTCCCGGCTTTCCGCAAGACGGTACATGGAATGTTCGATTCGAAGGGCTTCACAAAGCTCCTTAATGATTGAAGTCGCAAGGAAACTCAAATGATGAAACGCTCAAT
>JAQVID010000396.1 GCA_028695865.1 Thermoguttaceae bacterium
AGCAAAACTGACAACGAGAAAAAGTTATGGTTTTGGCTCATTTGAATCGCTCGAACTCGCATTATATCATACACTTGGCGATTTGCCTGAGCCAGATATTACCCATAGATTTTGGTAGAGAGGCAAACTTTTATCATTGTACCGAATTTTTCCTTCCTGTAAATACCTTAGAGGCCCCCTGACGCCAGTCGGATTGATATCATGATTTCAAAGATGAATCCGGAATCAATTCTGTTTATGCCAGCGATTGGGCAGGAATTCGTACAGCGTCTGTTCTGACGGGTGGTCCGCAGGACGATTCAAAATATCGTGAAGGTACTCGAATTCATTCAACCCGTGAAGTTTCACGCTACGCAAGATTGTGAAAATAATCGTACCGGTTCGACCGCCTTGTTCGCTCCCGAAAAAGAGTCCGTTCTTTCTCCCAACCGATATCGGACGAAGTGAGCGCTCACAGACGCTGTTGTCAATCTCCAAACGTCCATCTTCACAATAACGGTGAAGCGGCAGCTCGTTATTCACAAGATATCGATACGCAAGACCGATCAATTCCTTGTCCGTGTATTTGCCGATTTCGTCATACGCTCTCCCGAAGACGCGATCCAGTTGCCGAAGCGATTTTTCCTGACGCTCGGAATAACACGTTTCGATACCAGTGATTTCGACGTCCTTTCGATTCCGTAAAGAACGCCGATCATCTTGACGACTTCTGTCGCTTCCGGCGAGACCTTTTCCGCGTCCACGAATTTACGGCGTGCATGTGCCCAGCAGCCTGCCACGGTCGGCAGTCGCTTGAGTATCTCCGGATCGTTCATGTTCCCATCGGTCGGTAAAAATTTCGGTCGTAAATATTTTGGGCGTCGCATTGGACGTAGCCTGAATAATCGCCGAGAATTCGGGCCGGTCCTTCCCGCGTTCCATTCGTTTCGAATCCGTACCAGATGTACGGATAATCGGTATCGCCCAAAATGCCCTAAATGTAACCCTGTTTACAATGGCCTTTCGTCATGATCGAAAAACGATACTTTGACGGGAACGGTATGCGCTCTTGTCGATCATTCTCGCAAGTTAACGTCTTGCGACCAATTATTTCTCGTGTTCATCTTCATCAATGCGACTCGTCTTTCGGTTTCTGAGTTTTTCCTTCCTCAGATTCTTGGCTTTCAGGTATCTGATCAACAGTGGAAAAGTCGTTTGACACATTCACCGTGAAAGGTTACCAATCGAAAACAGTGCTTTTACCTTCTGTGCAGTAGGCTGCGTTTAAACCAAAGCGGCGGACGGGCCGAAACACCCCACATTGCGTAGAGGGATTTTACGCGTTTTGCTTCGATTAACCATACAGCAGTTTCCACACGCTTCCGGTTCGATGGGCGTCCGTCATTGACTGCGGGATTTACTCGGCAGCGGTTTCCGTATGCTAAGAACAGTAACTAAATATCTCGGGAGTTTTTTTGTCGTCCAGATGAAGTGTTTCATCGGATGTGATATGTCCCTTTACCTAAAAACTCAATATAACCATTATCCCTCAGAATTTGAAGTTGCTGACGAATTTTCGGTCGAATATGATGATTTTCTGGGTACTTCATCTGTAATATTGTCTCAAAAGCATAGAGGTCTTCAAGCGTGAACTCCTGTTTTTTAAGGTCATCAAGGCACTTCATCACATCTAGCGTCCATCCTTTACTTTTGATATCGGAAAAACCTTTCAAGAAAATCGTCTTTTGACATTTTTCAATAACCTCATTTTTGGGCATAACGATAAAATTTTTGACCAAGAAAATTTTCCCGTCTTCCGGTATCTGTTTTAAATCGATGTTACAGCCGACCCATCCGGCTCGTCTTGCCGTGGGCGATAGAGGTTTTCGCGGAATAATAATTGATTCAGTAAAAAAATATCGGGCAACCATCACCACGTCGGAGATGTCGAGTGATTCGGTATAGTTTAACAGAAAAAAGCTTGGCGTTTCATTGTTCCGTACCTTATCAATCATAGGCTGATAAGCACCGTCTGAAATCAATAAAGAACGCCCTTTTTTACTTTTGAGTTCATAATTTTCCTTGCATTTGGGACAATAGAAATCGCTCGCCGGATTGTTGTTGGCGTATTGATTTATCACACTGCCGCAAACAACACAATAGGCGTTATGTCCAATCCAGTATTCACTCATTACGCGGATACGCTGCGAATTACTGTGGTATCCACGAGCCAACGATTCATCAAGTTTTAGTAACATAGTGTACCTTCAAAAATGTAACCGTTCACGGCGATTTTTCCTTTCGCGCGAACGGCTTGCCATCATCCTTTTACAGAGAGTATAGCAGAACCAATCCGCGACGTCAACGATTTGTCAGAAAAATTTCCGAAAAACAGTCAACGAATCGGTGGATTTCTTCCGATTCGAGGAGTACGGAAGACCCAAGAGACAAAAAATCAGGAAGCTTGAAGCGGAAATTATCGAGCTGAAAGCGACAATTGCCGAGCTTACAGAAAAAATCGCGAAGCTTACGAAGAACTCGTCAAATTCTTCGAAGCCTCCGTCGTCGGATTTTGTCACGCCTCTGAAATCGCCGCACAAGCGAAAGAAATATAAATAATGTACGTAATACGGACGTGAACGTAATCTTCTCGACTATACTACACGGCACAAACACTCGTGCATTATCTTCATGGTGCCGTTGCCACGTCGCCTGTTTATTCCTGATTGTCCCAATCTTGATATTCTGACCGTGAACGGTTACCTCGCAAGTTGTATCATGGCCCTCATCGTCAATTGTCATCGAGATTCGAAAACAAAGCCGTTTAAGCCGGAACAGTTCAATCCACTCGTCCAAAAAACAGTCGGCGCACAATGGCGTTCCTGTGACGAAAGAAAACGACGCAGTCTTCAGGAATATGTTCCTGAAACACATCGGAAAAACTCGAATTCCTTGAAAGGAGTAATGATGATTCTTGCAATAGTGATTACTCCTTCTTACAAATGTCTTACCCGTTTGTTTGAAGCAGGAATTTCCAAATAGGGACAATTCGAATTCCGTTTTCCAATTCGTCTTCTTCGTCCCAAGTGACAACGATACGATCTTCAATGTTCATTTCGTTGCCAAGTGTGTCAAGAGAGTTGATTTCCCGATCATACGTTTTGACGTTCTCAAGACTCCAGGCTGCCTGAACCAAACGGCTTTTATTGAAATAATCCGTAACAAGGAAATCAACCTCGCTACCGTCGGATGTTTGAACGTATTCAACGCTTTTGGCGTTTCTCCGCACCGCGTTAAAAACAATATTTTCAAAAACAGGACCGTTATTGTCCTCGCTGCCGGTCATGGCCGTGTATAATATACCTGGATCAACGGTGTATATTTTTGACGGATTTACCCGACATATTCGTTCCGATTTATTGTGAAGATCAACGCGATAAAAAAGGAACGCGTCGGTCAGATGATCAATATAGGTATAAATGGACGTCTTATCACATTCTATTCCAAGACTCTTGACCGTATGATAAAATTTATTGACGCTGAACTTCTGACCAGGACTGCGTAATATCTCCTGAATGAGATGACGCAAAACGACGATGTTCTTAATCTTGTATCGTTCGACAACATCGCGAAAAAGTACGGAGTCGATATAGTCCTGAAGCAGTTTTTGACGTTCGAACGAAGGCAAATTGATTGTTTCCGGAAAACCGCCCGACTTAAAATACTCTTCCATCGCGTTTCGTAATTTGGCCTGATTTGCCGGACTGAAATTTTTGGGGGGCTCTTCGAACAATCCTTTCGCGGCAAGATATTCGGCGAAACTCATTGGAAACATTTCACAGGTATAAGTCCGCCCCCGAAGCGAAGTCGCGATTTCCGCACCAAGCAACTTTGATGATGAACCGGTTAAGGTGATCTGAACCCTTTCGCGATCAATGAGGCGTCGAATAAACGTTTCCCAATGATCGATCAACTGAATTTCATCAAAGAAAAAATAGCAGAGCTTCTCTTTGTTTTCCGGAAATCGGGCGTAATAAACGTCAAGAATTGTCTGAAAATCTTTTACGGCAAAACCAAAAAGACGGTCGTCGTCGAAGTTCAAATAGAGTATTCGACTTGGCTCAATTCCTTCGGTTATCATATCTTTCATTTTCTGATAACAAAACCAAGTCTTGCCAGTTCGTCGCATGCCGACGATGACCGTCGATTTATGCGGAATCAAAGGAAAATCCGTCTTCCGTTTCGTCAGTTCGGGAAGCGAAAAATCGTAAAATTCATCCAGCAGATTTTTTAAAACGATTTTCATGATTTTCTCCATGTCTTGTTTTTGCAGTACATATTTCTTCATGTTGAAATT
>JAQVID010000397.1 GCA_028695865.1 Thermoguttaceae bacterium
ATCAAATAACCGACACTCTTTTTTGCCTCATCGGGCATATAATTCGGTTCAAGCTCGGGCAGAATCGAAAAACCAAGTTGGTTGGAATCGACGGCAATCCCTTTTGGCCAGGCTTCGCGGCAGTTTGCGATAGTCCATGTGCCGGAATCGGACTGAATAAAACCGTCAAACGCGTTGGCCTTTTTCTTTTGAGCCTCAATTTTGCAAACGGCATTCTTTTCATCAAGCTGAACGATCGAAAAAGGAACTTGCATCGTCTTGCCGTCCGAAAGTACAACCTGCTTGCCTTGAGGTTTGTCAAAACGAACGACTGCCGAGCGAACAAGAGTCATAGGTTCTTCGAGTTGGTCGTTAGCGATCGTCCAGCGAATTTGCATAAAATCATCGCCGAAGAAACTCACCTGGCTTCCCCAACGGAATTTCGCCTGGCCGTTTTTATCAAGATAAGCCCCTTTGGCATTGAACGTTGTTCGAACATCAGTACCGTTTTCCGAAACATATTCACCGGGCTGTGAAACAAGCTCTGTTCCATCGGCCAGAACAATTTTCGAAGAAATTTTGTTCAGAACATTTTGATATTTATTCGTATCAGGCACGATACCAGAGTCTTTTGCGGTTGCGTTTTGTTCGGTCTGAAGGTAATAAAACGCAGGCTTTTGACATTGCGTATCGGCGCGGAAATCGCACACGAGCCATTTGACGCTGCCGTCAGGCCAACAACAGAACGATTCAAACCGGGCAGGAACGCGTTTGTTCTTTGCGTCAAAAAGTCGAACGTCGGCAGGAGAGGCAAGCACCCCTTGGGCAAAAGGAACGCCCGAGGTCACCGGCCACGCTTTTCGGGCGGCGTCGGTAGGCTCATCCACGCGGAGTCGAACACGAACCTTTTTCGTGGGACCGGGAACCGGCTTTTGGCCGGCGACAAATTCGATAGTTTCGAATTTGCCCGTATTGGCCCAGTTCAGGGACGCGGGCACTTTCGCCGTATATTTACTTCCGATCTTTAAACCGGAGAGTACAACGCAGTGATTGCGGAGTCCGTCTTCGTCTTCCGCGACCTGGGACACTTCCGCTTGACCTGTTTGACTATATTTCACCGTGGCTGCCAGAGCAGGCTCGGAAGAAATCCATGAAAGTTGCGTATCGCCGTTTGGCAGTGTAAAGCTTTTCAATTGCGAAATTTTCGGATAATCGCCGGGAACAAAGCGAAGATAATCGTAATAGCTCCCCCCGTGTTTTTCCGGAGGCTCGGCGGCGTATCGGTCGTCCACCCAAACTTCGAATGTACCGTCTTGTATATCAAAGACGCCGAAATATTCCTCGCCGCGACACTTTCCTTTTATCCATGTTGTACCCTTGTCAAACGAAAAAGCAAGCGGCCGTACCGTGTTGCCGCAATAGACTCTGTACAGCCCTCTGGGAATATCTGTAATTTTCGTGTGAAGAACAGGAGCACCTTCTTCCGGGGTCTTTCGGTCTTCTTTGACATCAGGAGAACGAAGCGACTGACCGCCGGAGCGAGCATTCCACACGTTCTTTTCTTTCGTCCAGAGTTTCCATTTGTTCGGTTTGTCTATGTCCTTAAGCCAACCATCTTGAGGCGTGGACCATTCCTCGGCTTCAAACACAAGCCCTTCAAGCAGGTCGCGTTTTCCCTTGGCATACGTTTGTTGTACCATACCTGTAATACTCATAATGAGCGCAGAGCACAAAATGAACGACAGTGCAATTCTTTTTTTCATGTTTGACCTTTGATTTGAGTAAGATACATGTTTTTTGAGCATGACTGTAATTGTGACGACCGGCTCGCCTGCCACGATGAGCATTGTACAGCATTGCCGCCAAGAAATCAAGCGGCATCAAAAAGGGCACAAAAGAAATTGCAACAGGGAACGCCCTGTATCATGATTCACGAAGTCTCACTGCCTGAAGAAATTGCAATGAGTGTCAAGAAAAAGTGAACGCGTTTTTTTACTGCCGCTTCGTCTTACCGCGACCGATTCATCAGTTTTCGGCGATTCTCTCCCCGTTTACCTTAGGAAAACGGGGAAAAACAGACCGCACAACAAAAATTACAGCGAGGTTGATTCACCGCCGTTAATTGAGCCGAGAGCCCCCCAAACGCCGTAAGGGGATTCCCCCAAATAAACCGGATCGGTTCCGAGACCGGCAGTAGTGCAATTAATTGTTTCGGAAACGAAGATCACGGCGCCGTCCGCTTTCAGGGCATTGGCTCCACCGCGGTGATAACTCGACGCGGCGCTGTATCCGTAATAGGACGGATTAGACGGTCCCAGGCAGGAAGGAGAGTTCGGGGGCAAGATGGTCGCGAAGGCTCCCCAGTACGGTCGGGAATCTTCCCAACGGTCGCCGGTCGTTTTCGTTATGCCACGACCTGTGAGATCGTAGGAATCCGGTTCGGTAGCGCTTCGTGTTGCGGCACAAAGCTTCGGATTGCTTCCGATCCAGCGATTGTCGTAAGAACTAAGGCCGGTCGAATTATAAGTCACACCGGTATCGGACCCCATAACGAGCGCTCCACGCAACGTGTTCATATTGTGTCCACCGACACAACGTTCCGAATAAACGACCGTATTACTCGTGCCGTCAACAATAGCCTCGATACCGCGATAAATCGTCTGACGACCCGCAGTCTGATACCACTGACTGAAGAGGGTCCGCGGACAATCAATATCGAACCAGGCGGGAGCGTCTCCAGTGCAATACATATAATTGTGAAACCCCCCTTTGTCGTTATTCGGGTCACTTGGACACCAGATCGCAGGAACTTTTGATCGGTATGGTTCACCACAATCGCTATAATGGTCTTTTCCCGCGTTGAGGCCCGACATGCCTGCTTCATACAGAGCCCCCAATTCCATAAATGGGGTAATGCGGAACAATGGTGTAATATAAGTCGTTATCTGGTTTTTGTTCCCGGAACTGTCTGTCGTCGTATAAGTCGCGATTGTTCCCGTAGCCGGATCGATCCGAAACGCAATTCCCCGGGCATTGGGGAAGGCGTTGTTGGCATCATGATAATCATGCAGAGCCAAGCCAATCTGTTTGAGCTTGTTGGTACATTCCATACGTCGAGCAGCTTCACGGGCCGCTTGAACCGCAGGAAGAAGAAGCGCGATTAAAATACCAATAATCGCGATGACAACAAGCAGTTCCACAAGAGTAAAAGCACTGGTCTTGAAAAAACAGACCAAAGAGCGGCTGTTATCCACACCGCCCGTTTTAACAAAAGTTTTTTTCATAATTGGACTCCCTATGTTCGTTTTGTTCAGAAACAAAAATTACAGCGTGGTTGATTCACCGCCGTTAATCGAGCCCAGAGCCCCCCAAACGCCGTAAGGGGATGGTCCTTCGAATACAGGACTACTGCTTACTCCAGATGTCACACAATTGATTGTCTCAGAGACAAAGATAACCGCGCCATCAGCTTTCAACGCATTGGCTCCCCCCCGGTGATAGCTGGTCGCGGAACAAAGGCTATTCCAGGAAGAACCCGGAGTACAAGCAGGAGAATTAGGAGGCAAAATCGTCATAAATGCCCCCCAATAAGGACGTGAGTCTTCCCAACGATCTCCGGTTGTCCTGCTAATCGAACGTCCGGTGAGATTATATGAATCCGGTTCGGTCGTACTGCGCGATGCAGCACAAAGCATGGGATCGGTTCCAACGGAGTTGTTCGATTTAGAACCAACATAAGCATAAACAACACCAACATCATCGCCGCGTATGACCGCACCGCGAATTTTCTCCATACCATGACCACCAACACAACGTTCCGAATAGACTACCGTATTACTCGTACCATCAAGTATGTCATTGATGCCACGGTATATCGTACTATTACCCGAAATCCAAAGGCTGAACAGCATTCGCGGCGAATCGCAACTAGTCGCGCAGGGCGTGTCTCCCCCACAATACATATAATTGTGATATCCACCCTTGTCATTATACGCATCACTGGGACACCACAACGCCGGTATCTTCGACGAATAGGGCTCCCCGCAGTCAGGAAAGTGGTCTTTACCCGCATTAGGACCTTTTGTCCCTGCCTCAAAAACTGATACAAGTTCCATATAAGGAGTAATAGAGAAGAGCGGCGACAACATTGACGTTCGCAAGGGCTGCGCCGACTGACCGGCAGGCGTCCATGTGCCTATGGCTCCGGCCGCGTCCAACTGAAACGCAAATCCTCGGGAGTTGGGGAATTGACCATTTGCGTCGTGATAATTGTGCAGCGCCAAGCCAATCTGTTTGAGCTTGTTGGTACATTCCATACGTCGAGCAGCTTCACGGGCCGCTTGAACCGCAGGAAG
>JAQVID010000398.1 GCA_028695865.1 Thermoguttaceae bacterium
CCCCTTTGGGAGAGACCTCTTCCGCGTACTGTCCCCAGACACCCATTCTCATATCCCGGCAATAAACGCGCATATTGTCAATGAGTTCTGTTTTAAGATCAATCATGTCAACCGGAAACGCAAACCCGCAGCCGTGAGGAAGAAGAATTCTTTCTCCTTTTTGGGCTTCAAAAGGATAAGGATATTCAATTCGGATACCGGTTTGGTTGGTCGCGGGCTTACCTGTAATTTGGACAAGAAGTTCACGTCCGGATAATTCCAGTATTCCATGAAAGGTCTCCTTTAATTGCATGTAGAGAAAATCAAATTCTATCTTGGTCTTTTGTGTCCGAATATTTGAAGTTTTTAAAAGAGGAACTTCTTGCGTCATTGCCTTCCATGAGTGTCCTGATGCTTTATCAAGAACATCAAACGCGGCGTTTTCCGAATGGAAAGTCAGTTTAATTTCATTGTTTTCGAGTGTTTGCCCCCATACCGCTGTGGTGGAAAACAGGAATAATACAAAAAGTAATTTTTTCATATGAGTTTGTATCTCCTTGAATAGTTTAGGTGAGTTGTCGTTATTTGAGCTTTCCTGTATTGCATCCAGGCGCGGCGAAAAAATACACTCTGTCTGGTTCAGCTTGTGAGTTGTATGGGGTTTGTATGGGGTTTGTATGGGGTTCCTGGCCGCGTGATTATCCGTCGTTTTTTGTTCCGAACAGAATATCCCGCGACCAAGGTACACAGCAGCCCAATCATTTGGCCTTGGCCTGATTTTCGATTCGATCGCCCGTGAATTGCCAGGTCCAGCGACTGGACGGAATTGTACCGCCTTTGGTCTGTGCTTCGACGGTAACTTTATTGACCCCGGAGGCAAATGTCTGGAAGTCACCGGTAACTTTCATTTCGCCGAAAACCTTGCCACTGCCGTCTCGAATGAAAGCGTGTCCGCCCGGAGTGTACTCCATGCAATCACCGCTTTTGATCTCGCCCTCGAAACGGAGAGTTTGACCGCCGATGGTAATGATCGGATTGACAAGCGAGGTCGAAATCGATTGCATTGCAACCAGAGGGCGGAAGCGAAGTCCTGACGCGTCGCCTTCTATCATGATGTAGGCATTGGCAATCGCTTTGCGATAGACACCACGTCGGAAGACGGCGGAGTAGTTGGACGGAATGGGCCATTTGTGGTCATAATACTCGCCGTAATGCGGTTCGACGAATTGGAAATATTTCCAACCGGTGAAATCAACCTTAATATAATAGTCGTCTTGAGCGACGGGGGGACTGGGCGGGCACACGGTTCGAATATTGATCAACTGTCCTTTGGCATCGCCGTAAACCCAAATACCGAGCGCATAATGCTTTGACAGGTCTATGGGCGGTTCAAATGTTTGGGTCATTAAGTTTTTCGGGACGGCTTTTTCATCGTTTGCCATGACGAGCACATTATTTTTTGCGTCGTAAGGGCCGGCCGAATAGCGATTTTCAACGCGAACGAAGCCGGACTTCTGCGTCGCAAACGAGTTCGTTACATTGAACGTTCCTTGTGTGTCGTGAAGTTCGACGCAGGGATATTCAGCGCGAATGAAATAATGTTGATCTGTCTTGTTGTCGGACTTCAAGATGAAATGCTTTTGAGGTTCGGCAATGATTTTCAGAACCGATTCGTCGAAGTAATTTCGTTTTCGCAGAGCGTTGTACTTATTGAGTATGGCTCCTGTTTCAAACGAGCGAGGCGAGGTTTTGCCCGGGGCGATATAGGCATAGGACATGCCAAAATCGTGAGCAAGGGTTTTTGCGCCAAGGTATTCGGCGAATTCGGGATGAAAGATTTGAATACTTCCGTTTTTAATATGCCCCCCGGCGGGCGCGGGCACGAACCATCCCATTTGTCCGGGCAAGAATCGCCGGGTCGCGGAGGCGAGATTTGATTTCACGTGCATATCGAACAAGCGGGAATAACATCGCGAAACGGCATCCCAGGCGCCCATACGACTTCGAGACGCCCAAAGACTGGGAAACATTGTACTGTACTCCATAAGCGGAGGAGTCGTTTTAATATTTCGCAAAATCTCACGAATGAACAGCGCGTCGTAATACCAAATCAGGTCGGGATTACTTACGGCAGAGTCGTTTCCGTCGAACGCGTCGAAATAGATCATGCCGAATCCGCCTTCGTTATACGCTTTGGCCGTATCGCGAGCAACCTTGAAATAAAGTTCGCTCCCGGGCCGGGGAGTCATGTAATAACTGAAGTATGTTCCCAAGTGGTGAACTTTTGCGCCTTTGGCATGCGTTGCTTTTTGAGTACCGAGCGCACCACGAGTACAAGAGACGAAGCCGGGCGCTCCTTCGCGGCGTACATCTTTAAACTCAATCAATTCCTGATCGATTCGCAAGATGGTACTGTTCCAAATGAGATAACCGGTTTGAGTGGAAATATCTTTTGTTTCTTCGAGGACGGGTACTTCAACGGCATCGGCGGACAAATCAGCCGCCAGGGTAAGTTCTCGGACGTCTGCCAGATCGGGACTTGGAACAGGCGTAACATAACGACTGGCAGCCGGGGTCGCGTCCGAATGCCAATAGCCCGATTTACGATAAGGGAAGAACGTGGAATAACAATGAAGTCCTGTAATGATTCCACGTTTATTGAACGCTTCGGAGACCTTTTTGAAATCGGCGCTCCCACCGGGATACTCTTTCGAATTGAAAACGAAGTCGCCGGTACAGTAGGTCGTTCCCTGATGAAAATCGACCTGGTCCACACCGAATTTGGCAAAGTGTTCCGCGTATGCCGGCACATTATCAATCGAAATCGGATCGTAGACAATGACGTAATTATCGCGATTCTTTTCGATGTCCATGGCGAACGGTCCACCGGCCCGGCTTACAACGGGAAGTGATTGAGCGATCTTCGGGTCTTTTTCCGCTTGATCCATCAGGTCGCCCAATATTTCTTTCATGGTTGCCCGCAATTGATCTTGCGGCGCGGCCAGCATTGCGATTTTGGCGCCCTGGCAGCCGATTTCTGTATAGCAACGACCTCCCAGCATGGTAGACAGGCCGGGAAGATCAGCGATATTGGTTTGAATGGTCATGATTAAGGCGGACGCCGCAAAAGAGTTCTTCCTGGAATAGTCAATTCCCAGCGGGACGCGGCCAAACAGAAGCGAATACGGCTTGTTTGCTTCCGGCGATTCCAGTGACACCACTTCAACGGTGATCCATTTTGAAAATCGCTTTGTCTTGAGAACGGTCGAAGCGCCATTGGCGAAATAAAACTCCAATAAGTCGCCTTTTTGCTTGACTGACGTTGTCGGAATATACTTACGTCGAACTTGTTCCAATAGACAAAACGGTGGAGGAGTCGCGGCACCAAGATAATTCGTTCCTGTTCTGCGATCAATAAACGCAACGACTTGTCCCGAACGATTGAGTTCCAGAATGAAACTGTCCGTTGAGAGGACAATTTTTTCTTCGGCTTCATACTGTTTGCGTTTAGCGCGGAATTTCGCAAGTCGGGCTTCACGACTATTCGGTACGGTCAAAAAATCGCTACTCGTCAGGCCACAGGAACGAATAAACGCGTTCCATTTCGTCAGGTCCTTGAGCTTGTCATCGAAATTATTGGTACCAACGGAAAACTTGGCGCCCATGGATTTGGCAAGTTTAACGAACACCTCGTCGGGAAACGCGGACTCGGCTTGAATTTCAAGTGCGATTCCATTGGCGACCGCTTTGGAAATAATACGCTTCATGCGTTCGGGCGTCCAGAGTTTGTCACGCATGCCAGCGACAAAGGGAGGCAAGTAAGTCGGATTGGCAAGAATGTCAATGGGTTCGTCGAGTACTTGTTCGCAATGGCGGACATAGCGTTCCATCCACAGCTCGGGATTGACTTTGTGATCGTCGTTAAGCAACCAAAGTTTGGCCGGTCGGCCATCGGTTCCTTTGTCCATAATCATGGTATCGGCGAGAATAAAGTCGAGTTGCGCAAAAAGATTTTCGTCAATCGTCGCAAACCAGTCGCGGTCGTTAACCTGGAGCCCGAGACAGACGTCTTTCCCTTGTGTTTTTCCCCGGGCCGCAATTACTTTTTGGTTCGCGGCGATAAAAGCTTTGAGTCTGTCGTTGTTCGATAAAGGCCAATATCGACCGTGATTTTCCAAAACGCCACAGCGTATTGTTGTTTGTTCTGTTCGCTGCAAAGCTTTGGCAACGTTCATTCCACCCCGAAGATGAACGTGCCAATCAACCAAAGGCGTGCCTTTGGCAGCATAATCGCGACACCAGGCGGTGTCGGGCTCATCACATGAAACAATGTTCCATGTGAA
>JAQVID010000399.1 GCA_028695865.1 Thermoguttaceae bacterium
AAACGACGAAATTGCGTTAGGAATGAGCGGTATGGGTTCCAAAGTCGCCATCGGGGGAATGGGACGCAACGACATGAAAGCTTGCAGCAAAGTCGAAGGCGTTCGAATCGCGGGAATCTGCGATGTCGATTCGGTCAATCTCGGCTATGCTGTTGATCAATGTAATCAAGCAGGCGACAAGCCGGATACTTTTACCGATTTGCGGAAACTTCTTGACCGGAGAGACATTGACGCTATTTGGGTTACGACACCGAATCACTGGCACGCGTTGGCCGTGATTTGGGCATGTCAGGCAGGAAAAGACGTTTTTGTTCAGAAGCCGGCAAGTCATTCCGTTTTTGAAGGTCGTAAAATGGTCGAAGCGTCGGCCAAATACGACAAAGTCGTTTGCTCAACGTCGTTAGCCCGGTCGATGAACGGATTTCAGGAAGCTGTTGCTTATGCTTTGGCGGGTAATCTTGGCTTGCCGAAATTTGTTCATTGTGTTCGTTTCGGACCAAGAAACAGTATAGGCAAAGTAACAGGAGAAACGCCGATTCCGGCCACGATCGATTATGATCTCTGGTGTGGTCCGGCACCGAAAAAGCCGCTCTATCGCAAAAATCTTCATTACGACTGGCATTGGGATTGGGACTACGGAAACGGTGAACTGGGTAACTGGGGAATCCATATGCTCGACGGAGCGGCACAAGCGATTGGCTGCTCAAAGTCGCCGGAGCACGTGGTCAGTGTGGGAGGCCGATTCGGTTATGAGGACGATGGCCAAACGCCGAACACGCAGATTATTTTCTGGGACACGAAGCCGATTCCTGTCTTGTACGAAATGCGTGCACTGCCTCGAAACCGTCGTTCGTGGAAAAACGGCCATTGGGGAATTCGCGAAATGGACCAGTTTCATAACCTGGCTTACGGCGTTTCTGTTGTGTGTGAGGGCGGGTACACTCTCGACAACAAGGTATTTGACAAAAACGGCAAACTCATTCAAACGTTCACCGGTTCAATACCGAAATATCATCAGGGCTTTTTCGACGCGGTTCGCCGCCATGATCGCAAAACTCTCTTTGCCATTGACCGTGTTCATCCTTGTACCTGCCTCATTCATTTGGGTAATATTTCGCACCAGACCGGGCAGCCGACTCCGGTTGCTGAAATTGGGAATACAATCGCCAAAAACAGAAATCTTGATTTCCTTTGGCAACGCATGCTCGCCCATTTGGACGCCAATGGAATTGATCTGAAGAGTACTCCACCCGTGCTGGGTGCTTCGCTTGCGTTCGATCCTGACAAAGAATGTTTTATTGGCGACTGCTCCGAAAAGGCCAATCGCTTCCTCAAGCCGGAAGGTCGAGAAAGATTCGTCATTCCAAACGAAGTGTAATCAAACGAGGTGTGATCAAACGAGGTGTGATCATAAAGTCGTTGCGATTTAAACTGTTTGTGCTTTGATGATGCTCTGACAAAACGCAAGCACGGCAATTGAAAAAAAGAGCCCGGGGTTGTCCTCGGGCTCACGGGTTATCGTTTCTTTTTATTCTTTCAGCGCTGACCGCTCATCGGTGCGAGAACTCAAGTTCCATGTTGAGCCGCTCTTTGAGCTGTTTCCAACTGATCGGTATTGACGGTCTTTCGTTTTTTCATCACGAAATATTTTCCAAGCGGGCCGGTCAGCAGAGCGGGCAGAAAGATCAAGTCGCCAATTTCGGCAACAAAAAGAATCGTGAGCATAAGAATCCCGAACTTTTGCGTTGGTACAAAAGTACTAAAGGCAAAGGCGACCAGACCCAATCCGCAAATGATAGTCGATTCGGTCATGGCAACGGCACACCGTTTGTACGCGCCAACAGCGGCGTCTTTCGGTTCAAGGCCTTTGTGAATGCCGTCAGAATACCACGTCAGATAGTGCATGGTGTCGTCAATGGCAACGCCAAGGGCAACGCTTGCGGTCATCATGGTTCCCACATCAACCAGGATACCCCGCCAGGCCATGAAACCAAACACGACAATAACAGGAAAGACGTTGGGGATCATGGCGACGAGTGCTCCCGGGATACTTCGAAGAACAAACATGAATATGATAGTGATCAGGACGAACGCCATGATAAGACTTTCGACCAAACCGTTAATCAACTCGTGCTGCGTCTTGTAGACCAGGGGAACCATACCGGTGTACTTCGCCGAGAGCCCCGCGGGATAGATATTGTCGTGCGTGTGGCCTTCCCCCATACTCATGTCAAGCTTTTCCTGATCGGACATGCCGGAGGCGGTCGCGGTAGTCTTCTTTAATTCCTCAAGCGATTTATCCGACTCATTGCCTGCGATTTGAGGTGCTCGTCCGGCCAAAATCACAGCCGATTCTTCTTTAAGTATTGGCTCAACGACTCTTTTTACATCTTTAATCAGCACGGAATAATCGATATCGCGTTTGAGAGCCCAAACTCGAATACTGATTCGCCACAGTTCAATTCCTTTTGCTTCCTGCCATGTTAGAGCAGCCAGACGAAGTTGCTTGATCGTATCCTGAGAAAGAGCTCGGTGCGGTCGGTCTGGCGATAGCGCGCTGATCATGTGAAGTGTGGTAATATGATTTTCGGTCAGGACCGGCATTGTTTTTTCAAACAGAACCAGCAATGAATTTTTCTCTTCCAGTGTTTTACCGCGAGCGAGAATTTGATCAATATCCGCACCAAACGGATGTTTGCTCCGCCAGGCAACGTCGTCAGGTTTGTTTACCGCAAGCGACTGCGACCATCGTTTCAGTTCGGTATCGAGCGACATATTTTGCTTTTGCATACGTGCATTGAGGTCTTTTTTCGCCTGTTCCAATTCGAGTCCGGACTTTTTTGCCTGTTCGCGCAAGCAGTCACGGATTTCTTCCAGCGAAGGGTCTCCTTCAATGGCCAAATAATCTTTCAGGTTACTGCGGTTATCGTCAATTGATTTTCCAATCACGGCCGACGCCATGCGGTAAGCAATACTTTCCGGTTTCCACAGCGCGTCCAGGTCAGGTACAAACATGCCGACCGAAAGTGTACCGCCAATATCTTTGCTCAATTCTTTTTTGAGAGAATCGCTAATATGATTGACCAGACTCAACCGTTGCGCTGTTCCGAACGTATTCTTTCCGAGCCGCGAGTTATCGAAACTGATCACGACTTCCATCGGAACAAGGGGACCAAGTTTACCTTCCAACCAGGTATAATGCTGAATAATTTCGGCGTCTTTTGAGAAAAAGCTCATCATCTTGACGCTTGTTTGTACTTTGGGTAAATTCCAGGCAAAGAAAAACATGGCAAAGAAGCATATCCCGGCGACCAAATTATGATGATCGACAATGATTTTTCCAAACAACCCCCAAAAGCGTCCAACCAGTCCAGGATCGACATCAAGACCTTTTCCGCCATGCTTGCGGGCAAATTCTTTCGAAGGATAAAAATAAAGCAAGGCCGGTAAATACAGGAAAAGAAGGCCCAGTGTCGTCATGACACCGACTGCCGAATAGAATCCGAATTTCGTGATCGGAACCAGTTCACTGACAAACAGGGAACCAAGACCAATTGCCGTGGTCAACTGCGCGAAAAAGCAGGGAGAAAAGCCGTGTCGCAGGGCCCGTTCAGGCGCACCCTCCAACCCGCCTTCGCGAATCGCGTCGTGATAATAGTTTATCAGGTGAATAGACCCTGACATCGCCAACACATAGACAAGGGCAGGCATACTCAACAGAATCGAATCGCATGTTCCGCCGGTAAAGGAAACCAGTGCCATGGCCACACCCGCGGACAGAATGGAAATCCAAAAAACGAACATGGTCAAGCGAAAACTTCGCAAGCAAAGCATGGCAAGCGTACCACCAATGAGCGCGCACAAGCCGGCCAGTCGGTAAAGCGTTCGTTCTCCTTCCTGGTCGAGCGCGACATTATCGGTTGGAGGCCCTCCCATGATCAAACCGTCCATGCGGACCTTGCGGCCGTTGGCCAATTCGTCAACCAGATCGACCATGCTTCCGACCATTCGTGAGGCAAAACTTCCGGTTTTTATTTCAGTGGTATCGGGCAGGCCGCATTCAACAGCAAGTTTTCGAATCCGATCCAAAACTTTTTTAAGAGTTTTGCCATCGCGTTTGCCTTTGGCCAAGGTAATAATAATAGCCGTACTCTTGCCGTCCTGACCGACGAGCGTTCCCCTGAGCCGGGTAACAATGTCGGTACGGAGCTCTTCGGGCGTCATATTCATCTGGGGAGTACGCGAATAAGCCTGTTCCAAAAGGTGTACCAGTCGCGGACCGGTCATGACCGACTTGAAATATTTCGACTCATCG
>JAQVID010000400.1 GCA_028695865.1 Thermoguttaceae bacterium
AGGTCAGGTAATCCTGACACTCCGCAGTGTCGTCAAGTCCAACCGTTGGGACATGTTTTGGCAAAAATACAAGGACACTCTCGGTTGTCAGACTTGCCCAATTTAACGTAGAATTGAGGCTACACCCCTTTTTTATTATCGGTTGCCCCGTACCTATAGACAGTGATCCACTGTCCATGATATAATATTCATGATATGATATCGATGGGAACATGGATACTCCCTTGAAAGAAAAGAGTGTGAATGTCTCTTTTTATGAAGGAATGTCTGTCCCTTTTTGACCTGCTACCCCCCCATTTGTGAGAAGAAACGAAAGGATAAATTGATGAGCAAACAGAAGTACTTGATGTCGCGACCGGTTATGGAGGGCGTTTCGCTGTGGCAGACACACCGGAACCGTATTCTCATTGGTGTTGTTCTGAGTTGCATGGCGTTCCTTATGCTTACGTGTTCAAGCAGAGCCGAAACAATTGATTGTCGCTCTTGCCGTTGTTCACGTCACGTTCAGGGAATGTGCTGCGATAAGGACGCGATCTATCTGTCTTTCACAACGATTCTGTTTAAAACAGATCATCATGGCAAGATACTTTGTCAGCGGGATGTGCCCGAGCACCATGGCGACATTTGTCTTAAAGACGGCAAGCTGTATTGCGCCACTGCCGTATTTCACGAAAAGGAAAAAAAGAACCCACGCGGTTATGACTGCTTTGTCTATGTGTACGATACCGACCTGAACTTTGTTGAACGGATTCCTCTGGACGGTATAACGGTTGGTGTGGACGGAATTGAATGGCATGCCGGCCATTTTTACATCGGTAACGACAAAGGATATAAAACGGACATCAAAAGTAATACGATCAATATCTACGACGAAAAATTCAATCTTGTCGGAACGAAGACTGTGCCGGGCTGGACTTGGTGTGGCGTTCAAACGATATGCTGGTCGAATGGCAGGTTCTGGCTGGGGCTGTGGTCGCGCGAAAAATACCACACACTGGAAGTGGACGAAAATTTTAAAGTGCTCGCCACGCACGAACTGCAAACCCTCAAGGGAATGTATGCGCTGCCCGCCTCGTCTAAAGGTGAACCGCGCCTTATGGTTGCACTTTCCTTGAGGAATCAAGAAGGACAATCGACGGCGGAGTTGAGATCGGCCATATTGAAAGACGGAAAACTTGTCTGGGAAAAATGAACTCGATGGAAATACCGGCTCTTCACCGGCTCTTCCGGTGTTTTGAGGGAGAGACGGTGAATGATCTTGCATGGCACACGAGAAGTTCACACTTGAAACAGTCCCTGTTTTTGAAATAGCAGTTTGATGAGTGTCAAGTGGTTGTGTTTCAATTCCTGGTAAAATAATTTTCGTTCTTTACGGTGGATTGCTTTCTACAGTGGATTGCTCTGGATGGTGGAAGCGACCACTCCCTTTGTCAACTCCATTCCAAGGTGTCCCCACGAGTGTGGAATCGCAAAAGGGGTGGTTTGTCTTACCGGTCAAATATCAAGTTCCAGCGTGACGCAACTGCCGTTGGTTGGCGTTTTGGTGACGACGATCTGTTTACCGATTCTGTTCTTCAGTTCGGTAACATGCGAGATAATACCAACGAGCCGTTGGGCATCGGCCATTGTCATGAGGACTTTGAGTGCCTGCTGAAGTGAATTTTCATCCAGAGAGCCGAAGCCTTCATCGATAAAGAGGGAATCAAGCCGAACGCCACCGGCGGACGCCTGGATTTCATCGGACAGTCCAAACGCCAGTGAAAGAGCGGCTTTAAAGGATTCGCCTCCGGACAGGGACCTGACGCTGCGTTCAGTACCGTTGTAATGATCGATGACATCCAGATCAAGTCCGCTTTTTGAATTACCGCTTCCTTCAGTGCTCCGGCGTTTGAACTCATACTGATTGTCGGTCATGTCAAGAAGACGGATATTGGCCCGCTGAATGATTTTGTCAAAGTAACTCATTTGAATATAGGCTTCGAACTCAATTTTATCTTTCTTGTTGAGGCCGCCATTCATGGTTCTGTTGAGGCTGTCCATCCAAATATATCTTTCTGTCGCTTCGCTGTAATCATGGTTGGCTTTTCTGATTTTTGGCAGAATATCATTGTTATGTGCCCGCCGGGTAATCACCGCCTCTTTTTGCTCTGTCAGAAGCTTTTTGTTTGCGGTCAGGTTGGATTTCTCGTTTTGCAATTTTTCAAGATCAATCGGAGACGCATCACTGATTTGTTTATTCAGACCGGCTATTTGACCTTCCAGTCCAACAACTGTTTTCTGTTTTGCTTGCCAATCCTTTTGCGCTTTGACCAGATCGTTTTGCATCTTTTCTTTTTGTGCTTTCAGGTTATCCAGTTCTTTTTGCGCGGCTGCTTCATTGGGATGGACCAGCTTGGCGGAATGTTCCTGAATACCTTTTTCGAGTGCCGCTTGCTGCGCCTGTAAGGAAGCAATCGACTGTTGGAGTGTACTTGTCTTCTTTTGAAGATCAAGGAGATTCTTTTCTTTGACTGGAATATTTTGATCAAGTTCGCTTTTACGTTTTATGCGATCATCTTCGTGCTGAATCTGCGTGCCAAGCTTCCGGATGGCCGTGGCCCTGTCCGATATCATCGTATCAAGATGAGCGGACAAATCCTGAACGGATTGGCCGTTTAATAAAACCGCAATTTTCTTTTGCAAATCGGCTTCGGCTTTTCCGACCTGTCCTTTCAGTGTATTGGCGGCTTGGCTGGCTTCGTCGCGGGCTTTTTCGGCCGCCTGCTTTTCTTCTTCTGCCCGCTTGAGCTGCTGTTTCGTTGGAGCTTTTGCGGTCACGCAAGCCGGCTTGGGGTGAGAGACTGATCCGCAAACAGGGCAGGGGACTCCTTCGGCGAGCGTTGACGCCAGGATACCGGCCTGTTCATCCAGATAACTCTTATGCAGGCTTTCGTAAAGAGCGAGTTTGTCCTGATAGGCTTCATTTGCGGCTTGATAGTCTTTCTGCTTCTGACTCAATTTCTGCTTTTGCGTTTCAAGGTCGTGATATTCCTGTTTGAGTTCAGTCAGTTCCTTTACCTGCTTCTCCTGCTTTTGCCGATCAACGGTCAGTTGCGACTTCAGTACACCTGCGTCGTCAAGAGTCACGCGTTCCGTTTTGAGCGTCTCAATCAGTTTGCTGTCGTCGGACAAACTTTTTTCGGCCTTTTTAAGTTCGGCTTGTTTGCTTGTAATCTCCTTCGAGGTTAATGCCAATTCGGCCTTCTTGTCATCCCGGGTTTTATAGTCCGGCATAAGAATTTCAAGACTGCTGATTTGCGCGATCAGTCCGGTTTGAACCGGTTCATTTGCCTTTTTCTGATCGTATATGGTTTGAAGAGATGCCAGGGTTGCCTTTTCCGCAGAAAGTGTTCTTTCTGTGGCGGCGAGGTCCAATTTGATTTTTTCGAAATGCTCCGCTTTGGCAATGTCGGCGTTTACCGCCGTGAGCTTCTCTTCAATATGCTCGATCTTTTCTTTGAGTTGTTCTTCCGCGTCTTTGTCCGCTTTGACGAGTTGTTCAAGAAGAGCAATCAGTTTCAAAACGTCGAGAAGACGAATATCCGTTAAATTTCGCTGTTCTTGCAGTTCGGGAGCAAGAGTACTTTCGGCAGGACAAGTGATATTATCGAGGTTTTCCTTAATTATTTGCAGAAGGATATCGATATTGCCTTTCAGTTCTTTTGCGTCCGTTTTAATTCTCTCGGTGAGGATTTCAAAATATTCCGTCTTGAAAATTTTACGAAAGATTTTCATTCTGTCGTCCGTAGACGCGTTGAGTAAATTAAGAAAATCTCCTTGCGCAATCATGACGATTTGCGCAAACTCATTGCGATCGACTTTTAATATCTTTCTGATTTCCTCGTCAACGTTGGTGATTCCGGTAACGACTGTGTGTAAACTGCTTAACTCGGCAGCAGCTTCTTTGTTTTGTGATTTTGCCCCTGTTTTGTATTCTTTTGTGTAAGTATATTTCGGATTCCGGCTGATGGTATAAATTTTTCCGTCATACTCAAAAACAAGTTCGACATAGGTTATCGCGGTCGGATCGGCATAGCTGGAGCGCAGCATTGATTTATCCCGGTTGGTTCCGCTGGCAACTCCGAAAAGCGCGAAGGAAACAGCGTCAAAAATCGATGTTTTTCCTGCTCCGGTTTCGCCGGAAATCAAATATAGTCCGTTCTTTCCAAGTTGTTCGAAATCAACAACAACCTTTCCCGCGTAAGGGCCAAATGCTGAAATGGTCAATTTGATTGGTCTCATGCTTCACCTCCCCAAATAGTGTT
>JAQVID010000401.1 GCA_028695865.1 Thermoguttaceae bacterium
CGATTCCCGCGAATGGACAAAAAACGCTTGCCTTGAACGGCTTCATCTTTCAACGCTTCGACCATTCCTTCGGCCTGATGTCGCTCCGGAATCACATCTGCCTGAAAACCAAAACGGAGTAAGGCCGCCGCTGTTCCAGGACCGACCGCCGCCAGACGAACCCGCTTTTCCGGCACACAAACCGGCTCCTTTCGGTCGAAGTACTGCATAAAATACCCGACACCATTGGCGCTGGAAAACAACAGCCAGTCAAAACCGCGGTTTCCGGCACGATTCTGAATCAAACGGCCCGTTTGATCGGCCCGGGGCAAACCATATGGCTCCATTCCGGAAATATACTGTCGTATTATTGTGTCGTCTTCCACGGGAAGAATTTCAATAACCGGCTGGAAAACAACTTTTCCCCCCTTGTTTTCCAACAAGCACTGAATCTCTTGCGATTGACCTTGTGGTCGGGTTATCAGAATTATTTTTCCTTCAAGAGACAAAGCAATACATCCTTTCCGTATCCCGCAACGGCACTTGTCATTAAAACGCACAATAATATCCGAGTTTATCCCCTGCTTCTTCCGTATTGTTAACATAAAATCTCAAAAGGCAAGTGTCTTTTATCAAAAAACAGAAAAGTTTCTCAAAATAATCTCCAATAAACCTGTTTTGCTACCGATTCTTCAGTTTTCGGCCATTCATTCCCCGTTTATCTTCGGAAAAGAGGGAATCCAGACTGCGTGATACGTATATCAGAAAAACAGATATGTGTAAACAAAGATGATAGCAATGATTATGAATGATTGTTATAAACAATAAACTTCATGCCCTACAGATTGTAGCTTGTATCAATCGCGCAGAAAAACAGCCTGACCCGATGTAATATGACAAAAAAGCAAAAAATGTCAAACTGGAGGCAAAATGTGTATTGTCAAGAATCTGTTTTGTCGTTATGATCTATGTTACTTGGGTTTACCATTTATGTTATGATAAGCACAAATAATTATTTGTCACCTGAAAACATTTTTTATATTGGTTTCATTTATGGATAGTACCTCCACAAACGCCGTATCGACGCTCCCAAAACTTTGGAATAAAGGCTTTCTCGCTCTATTGGTCACCCAATTCCTTGTTGCCCTTAATGACAATGTATTCCGTTGGCTTATTATCCCGATCGGCAAGTGCGCGGTCGGTTGGAGCGAATCGCCCGACATGGTTCGCATGATGGGAGCGCTTGCGTTTCTGCTTCCGTTTTTGCTCATGACCGCTTATGCCGGTTATTGTACGGATCGTTTCAACCGCCGAAACGTCATTATTGGCTGTAAAATTGCCGAACTGCTCATTCTTGTTCTCGGTACGGTTGCCATTCTCATGCAAAGTGTATACTTCATGCTGTTTATTTTATTCCTGCTCGGAGCGCAAAGCGCCTTTTTTTCGCCGGCCAAATACAGCAGCTTGCCAAGTGTGGTTCCTCAGGAAAGACTATCAGAAGCCAATGGTTATTACTCCATGGCAACCATGTTTGCCTGTGTGGGAGGTCAACTCATTGGGGGCGGTCTGTTCGTCGTCACAACACTTTCGCCCAAGGCACCCGTGCTCGGCAGCGGTGGAATGGATTCATGGTGGATTTGGTGCGCCGTTTTTCTTGGAATCGCCGTACTCGGATTGATCTCCAGTTTCTTCGTTCCTTCGATGAAGCCGGCCAATCCGACGGTGCCGTTTCCTCTGAACCCAATATCTCGAACATGGAGCGACCTGCGTTTTCTGTTTAAGTATCGTTTTCTCTTCTGGACCGCGATGGGAAGCGCGTTTTTCTGGGGACTTGGCGCAATGGGGCAATCGAATATTGACAAATACGCGACTGAAATGCTCCATTTGCGGCAAGACTTCGCGATGATCCTGCTGGTCATTTTAACCTTTGGTTTGGCAACCGGAGCTGTCTTGTCCGGACGTTTGTCCCGGGGAGGAATCAATTACGGACTTGTCCCGGTCGGTGCCTTTTTCATTATTGTCTTCGGTGTCTTTTTGGCCCTGACGCCCAAAGTTGCCCCGTTTACTGATAATAATATATGGAATGAATTATCAGGTGCCTTTTATTATGGAGCAATCGGTCTGTCTTTGCTCGGTGTCGCTTCAGGACTGTACGACATTCCTCTTTTGACGACACTGCAAACAGACAGCCCGGAAGAACATCGTGGTCGTATTCTGGCCGCGTACAACTTCTATTCCTTTGCGGCCATGGCCCTGTTTTCTTTTTGTCAAGGTGCAATCGCCGATCCCAAATCGCTTGGAATCCCGGGAGTGTCCGGCCTGCAGGCAACGGGTATTTGGCTCGTTTCCGCCCTGGTTACCATTCCGGTTTTTATCGTCGCGACACGTTATTTGCTTGCGCCACTGCTTCGAGAACTTGTCATTATCTATTTCAGACTGGTTTATAATCCGCGAATTATCGATCCGGACAATGTCCCGGAATCCGGTGGGGTTCTCCTGGTAAGCAATCATTACAGCTATATTGATACTCTGCTCATCTATTGTTATTGTCGTCGCAAAGTCCGCTTTATCGCGCACAAAGACTATATTACCAGCCCTGTTTTCGCCTGGGCAGCCAAATTGATCAATACGATCGCGTTTGAGCCCGGCGACCGGCGAAGCGTTGTTGAAATGATACGGACAAGTCGCAAGGCATTGGCCAACGGCGAAGTCGTTTGCATTTTTCCGGAAGGGGGAATTACCCGAACGGGACAGGTTAATCCGTTTCAGGAAGGTTTTCTTTCTTTACTCAAAGGTAATGAAAACGTGCCCGTTGTTCCGGTCTGGCTCGGAGGTCTTTTCGGAAGCGTCTTTGCTTACGCTCGTCCCACAACGTCCGGGAAACTTCCTTCCGGTCTGATTCAACGCGTTACCGTTGCGTTCGGCAAACCGATTTACCAGCCGAAATACGCGCAGCATGTTCAGCACCGGGTTGAAGAACTTGGCGTCGAAGCGATGGACCCGTATCGATTCCCGAAAGACAAACATGTCATGGTTCCTGCACGCGCGTTTATTCGTAATTCTCGACGTTATCCGCGGCAAATGCGTTTGGCCGATTCGACCGGTGTCAAACTCAATGGACGCCAAACCCTGTTACGGGCATTGGTTTTCCGTCGAATCATTCGTTCGTTAATCGGCAAAGACGAAAAGATAGTCGGTCTTCTTTTCCCGACCTCAGTAGGGGGCGTTCTGGCCAACGCGGCCATTGGCCTGGACTGCCGCGTTCCGGTCAATTTAAACTTTACATTCAGTAACGAGACGATTAACTATTGCATTAAGCAAATTGGTATAAAACATATCCTTACTACCAAAAAACTATTGCAGAAATTACCGAATCTTAAAGTCGATGCTGAATTGATTGTTTTGGAAGATGTTCTTAAGACGCTTCCCAAAAGTGCAAAGCTTCTCGGACTTTTGGATTGGCTCACGCCAACCTGGTTACTGGAACGACGTTTGGGGTTGACCAAGCTCGGTATGCACGATTTGAACACAATTGTCTTGACGTCCGGGTCAACCGGTCTGCCCAAGGGTGCCATGCTCACTCATGCCAACGTTGCGTCGAACATGCTTGGCTTTTTTGAAGTGTTTCGCCCGACTCTTAAAGACATGCTTCTGGCGACCTTGCCCCTGTTTCATTCATATGGATATTCGACGACGGCCTGGTTCCCTTTGATTCAGGAAGCTTCCTGCGTTTATCATTTCAGTCCGCTGGATTCGAAAACGATTGGCGATCTGTCCGCCAAATTCAAGCCGACCATTTTCGCGTCCACTCCGACGTTTATGCGAAATTACTATCGTCGCTGTCCCAAGGAATGCTTTGAACATCTCGATGTCGCCATGGCAGGCGCCGAAAAACTTCCGGCCGATCTGGTGGAGCGATGGCGTGAGAAGTACGGAGGCCAACTTTGCGAAGGCTTTGGCGTGACGGAACTTGCTCCGGTTCTCGGTGCCAACGTTCCCGATTGCCGCCGTCCGGACACGTATTTCCCGTATTATAAGCAGGGAAGTGTCGGCCGTATCTGTCCCGGTTTCGTCGTGCGAATCGTCGATCTGGAGACCGGGGAGGAATTGCCTCCCAATGAACAAGGCATGCTCGAAGTTAAAGGTCACAGCGTGACACTTGGCTATTACAACGATCCGGAAAAAACCGCCAAAGCATTTCACGACGGCTGGTATGTTACCGGTGATATTGCCCGACTGGATGAAGAAGGTTTTCTCTTCATCACCGGTCGTGAAACACGCATGTCGAAAATCGGCGGCGAAATGGTCCCCCATG
>JAQVID010000402.1 GCA_028695865.1 Thermoguttaceae bacterium
AAAAAGGATACATCGGCAACACAAAATCAAAACGCGAACATGGTTGGCGTTTGAGTGTAATAATTGGGCATCACTACATGGTCCATGGGCTTCGTTCAGCGCGATAGAGCATGGCGTTGGCATCCGCGTCGTTCACGAACTGATCGTTTTGCGGGTCCCAACGGAGTTTACGCCCCAATCGGAGGCAAATATCCGAAATATTTCCAAGCGTCGTTGCATAATGACCTTGTTCCACAGGCGAAACCGGGTCTTTTCGCGTTCGAATGGAACGGAAGAGGTCGGCCGTATGCGCCGTGTATGGGTTGGAATAAGACGGGCTTTCGTGCAAATGAATATCGTTGTCTTTCAAGGTAAGCTTGAGCAGAGCCGGATTGCTTGCCTCAATTCCAGCCCGATTAACATGTACCCAGCCTTCGTCTCCGACGAATTTGCACCCTTGCTTGTAAGGATTGCCCGAATTGACGAAATGCATGACCAGACCACTGTCGTAAGTCATTTTCATTCTCCAGGCGATCCAGGTATCGGCCATGCCGGAATCGGGAAGAACGCCAGCGCCTTCCAGCCAGAAAGGTTTTTCGAAAATTTCAGGACAGCCCCAGCCGGCAATGTCGAGGTGATGAACTCCCCAGTTTGTTATAAAACCGGCGCAATAATGTTCAATCATATAGAGACCAAGCCACTCGACTCGACGCGGGTCATACGGAAGGAGTGGAGCCGGACCGGACCACATATCCCAATCGAAACCTTTGGGGGGATCACACGAGGGAACCGCCGGAATCCTGGTTCCACCAGGCGCCGCAACCTGAACTTCTTTTATCTTACCCAAATAACCGTTTATCGCCAAATTACAAGCCAAACGGAATTTGGGGTCCGATCGCTGTTGCGTACCCACCTGGAAGATCGTTCCGTATTTGCGCACAAGTTTTTTGAGTTTAACGCCTTGCCCCACCCAACGGGTGAGCGGCTTTTCGCCGTAAAGGTCTTTACCGGACTCAATGATTCGGCTGTAGAGCGGACCGTGCCAATGATCGCAAATTGTTCCCCAGACAATATCAATATCGTCGCGGAGAAGAATGTCGCGGAAGTCGCGATAGAGTTTACAGCCTTTGTACGTTTGAGTTCCCAGGCGTTCGGAATAAAATCCTTCGACAAGTTTGCACGCGGCTTCACCGCGATCTTGCCGCGCTTCGGCAATAGCGACGACCTGATGGTCCGGAAGAGGTCGCATGGCGTCAATTGAGCCGCGGCCACGGTTGCCAACGCCGAGTACGGCAATGTTGAATCGTTCACTGGGGGGCAACTCCCCTGCCCTGCCCAACACGGCCGAGGAGACGACAAGCGGCGCTACGGCCACGGTACTCGTTTTGAGAAACGTTCGTCTGTTAATCATCTGATACTCCCTGTTCTGGATTGTTTGCGTGACATGTGATCATCCCGGAAAACAAACGTAAAAACGTAAAACATCGTTTTTTCGAATCGGGTTCGAAAATCTCCCGGTCCGGGATCAAGACGTTTTTGAATTACACTCCGTTTGTCTTGCGCTTGTTGTACGCTTATTCTGACTTACATACTACCGACACTTCAATTTTCGGCGACTTGCTCCCTGTTTACCTTCTGAAAACAGGGAATTTCAAACCACGCAGTACGAAAACTCAAGTAAACCGGTAAATAATCAATATAATCGACCGACAAGCCGCTGTCAAGCAATTTGGGCAGGTTTTGACGAATATCGCAAAATCAATTTCATTCTTCCCGTTTAAACGGAGGCAATAGCGGCAACATTTTTTCGAGAAGGAGCTCAAGCGAAACAGTATCTTCAGCGAATTTTCCTTCTTTCATCCAACGCAATCCGCGTTCCCAAAATTGCTGAACGGTTACCGCTTGATGTGCCGCAAAGAGCGAGGCGATTTCCGGCGTCTCAATATTTTTGGAGTCAAGCGACAAAAACAGTTCATTCGTGTCGTCCATTGCTTTACCACGATTTTGCAATTTTTTGGTTAAATCAATTCCCCGGGAAAGAAGAGCAAGCAGAGTATCGACCTGAGGCTTGACCGTGATTCGTTTTTCTCCTTTATCATAGTTCATGCGGAAAACGCCTTGACTTCCCCCGCCAATTGCGCCGCCAATCAACGCCCCAATTAACGTACCAGTTCCAAGCGACAAGCCGGCAAGCGCAATGTCAAGGGCCAACCCCACCGAAGCGCCCACTCCTGCGCCTATCGCGCCGCCCTTCTTGATCTCTTCAAGAGACTGCACGCCCAACAGGTCGTTCGTCAGCTTGGCGACCGTTTCGGCATTGAGCGCGCGGCGTCGCAGTATCCCGGGATGAAATTCCCAAACCTGGAGAAGCTTTAAATGCGCGTCATGCTCGCACTGACAAATTCGGGTCAAAAGCTGCTGCACGAGTTCAATTTGAGCCACCCCTTTTTGGTCGTCCGGAATGCTCCCGCGACTTTCCTCCATGGCGGCAGTATCAAGCAAAAGTCGGGCAAGAATGCGTCTGGATTCGTCAAGCCGATGATTTTCCCGGTCTATTCGTTCGTCAAGTTCCTGTCCCAGTGCAAGGCGGGTCAGTGGTTTATCCGCAGAAGCAATGATCTTTTTGAACAATTCGATTTCGTGTTGGAAATTACGACGGTGTGCGTCGTACACCTGAATATTGTCAAATCCATTGGCATGAAGACTCTGACGCCAAAGGTCGGTAAAATCAGTGTGGACAGCGGTTTCATCACGTTCAGGAACACCGTTAAACACGACCAAAAGAGGCTTGCCAGCCCGTGCCAAAAGTTGCAGCGAATCGCGGGCAAGCGAGTGCTCCGGCGATTCCATAACATTGACCACCAGAATGGCCAGATCACACCGATTGACTTCCCGCCACGCTCTGAGGTCATGACGGAAATCGTCGTCATGTTCCGGAATCTGATCCAGAATCGCTTCTGCGCCGGTTGCCGTTGTGTGGGCTGTCGGCAACATGAGATTTTCCAAAATATCACTTGACATTTGGAAGCCCGGAGTATCAATCAATTGGAGTATCTCAATTCCTTTATAGTAAAACTTTTGTATTTCAGCGCGAACCGTCGTCCCGGTAAACGCGTTAATTTCACCAAAATCGGCGTCTCCGGAAAGTGTGCGCAGTACGGAGGTCTTTCCTTCATTGGTTGGGCCGATAACCGCAACGATCATCGGCTCGACCTGTTTTAGTTCTTCATAAGAGAGTGTCATAACACGATTCCGGAAAGTTGTTTCAATGGGGCGATTCGGTCAATGACCTGCTGAACGCGGACTTTCGCCTCCTTTACATCAAGAACGAAGGAATCTTCAAGCGGGGAAAGCACATCGTTAAGCGTTTCGGCGATTTGCGATTGCTCCATTCCCTGGAATTCGAAAACCGCAATCCAGGTCATTGACGCCGAAAGATAAAGTTGGACCGACGACGCGATTGTCCGCAAATCGGAAGATTGTGTTTGTAATGTTCCCGCTTGCGATAATTCCGTTTGACTGTCAGACGCACCGGTAAACAGACGCGTCAGACCTTGCTTGAATTTGTCCCTAACCTTACCGAACGAGAGCGGAAGTATCGCGCCAACGGCACCGCCCGCCGCCCCGGAAGCCGCAACGGTGGGAAGTAATGTGCCCAGTTGCGCTGCGACTGCCGCAACCGAAGCAACCGACAGCGTGCCGGCGGTCAAGGGCGCCAGGGCCGCCGCAATGGGCAGCGCCGCCGCAATCGACGCGGCGCACAAAGCACAACGCGGACTCAGACACGAACAAAGTTGACGCATGCGATTCATAACCGCTGTCGCGGGAACAAGCCGCTCCTGAATCGATTCCCTGTCAATACCCTCAACCGCGTGACCAAGTGTTCCCAGCCACTGCCCGGCACGCTGACGAACAAAATCGATTCCAAATCCCGATGGCAGCGATGAGGTCGCCTCTTTTAGAAACGAATCGCTTTCTTCACGATAGATCGTCGTCAGATTTTCGTAAAACCGGGATAAAAGCGATAATACTTCGTCGTCGCTTGACGCCTGGGTGGACGCGGGGGCGGGTATCGCGCCCAACTTCGCACCCGATTTCGCACCCGATTTCGCACCCGATTTCGCATCCGACTTCATATCTGATTTCGCGTCCGACTTCGTTTCTGTCGTCCCGAGTGCAAACAATTCTTTTACATCACTCATGACAAGCCTGGCCGCTTGAATGATACGCGTTCCATCGGTTTCCTTCATTGCTTCCGAACCGGCAAGCTCTGTCGTCAAACGATTACGGG
>JAQVID010000403.1 GCA_028695865.1 Thermoguttaceae bacterium
CGATGTCAATCCTTACGCTTGGGCCCTTCCCCCTGCTCCCGATGAACTTCAGCAGATGTACGCGGCGCATCAGGAAGTTGTTCGCTGGCAGTGGCCGCTCTTCTTTTACATACTCACCTCGTTTTCGACGACTTGGGTCGGGTCGTTCATGTATGGGTCCGGCGGGTTTGCCAGTGGTCTTTATTTTTCTGTACCACTCATGATTATTTTAACGTGTCATGAATTGGGACATTACGTTCAAACGCGGCGTTACAAGGTTTATTCGACTCTGCCGCTTTTTATTCCGGTCCCGCTCCCTCCGTTTGGAACCTTTGGCGCCGTTATTCGAATGGACGCCCGCATACCGAACATTCGTGCGCTGTATGACATTGGAATATCCGGTCCGCTTGCCGGATTGATACCCACCATGCTCTTTTTGCTCATTGGAATTTCAAGGTCGTCCGTTGAAGCGGTTGATCCTTCGCTCGGAGGAATTCAATTTGGGGAACCGCTTTTGTTCCGTTGGGTTTCCATGCTCTTTTTTGATCGCTCCGTTCCGGGTACCGACCTGATCTTAAACCCGATCGCCATGGCCGCCTGGACAGGCCTTTTTATTACATCGCTCAACTTGCTCCCGATCGGACAATTGGATGGCGGCCATGTTTTTTACGCACTGTTAAAACGGCGAGCGGCGTTCTTTTCGTCTCTTCTGTTTTTCGCGACTTCGGTTGTGATCATTATTACAGGGCAATGGAATTGGATTCTTATGCTGTTGTTGGTCATGTTTTTCGGAATTGACCATCCGCCTACCTGTGATGATTCCCAACCGCTCGATCCGGTACGCAAATGTTTGGGAATTGCTACACTCCTGTTCATTCTGATCGGATTTACGCCAACGCCCATTGTCGAAACGCCCGCTTCGTCTGAACCGGCCAAACCGAAACGGGAAATCGAAATCAATTATTCGATTCAGATTCCTTCGTTTCCGGAGAAGCACTCATGACAATGCTGAGAATTGGAACCCGGGCCAGTAGCCTTGCCTTATGGCAGGCTCACCGGGTGCAAGACGAATTGGCCCGATACGCCATTGAGGCCGAGATTGTTCCCATGACGACTGTCGGCGACCGGAAGACTTCCGGGCCATTGGCCTCGTTGGGAACGCAAGGCGTTTTTACAAAAGAAATTCAGCGGGCTCTTTTGGCAAATCAAATCGATATCGCCGTTCACAGCTTGAAAGATGTCCCAACGCAAGCGACCGCCGGACTGGAAATTGCGGCCGTGCCAGTCCGGGGCGATTGGCGGGACGCGTTTGTTTCTTCGCGGTATAAAACTGTTCATGAGCTCCCGAACGACGCGATTATCGGGACCGGGTCACTGCGTCGCAAATGTCAATTACTTGCGGCTTTTCCGCGGCTTACCCAAATTCGAGACGTCCGGGGAAACGTTCAAACGCGACTCGATAAATTTGACGTCGGCTCGTTTGACGCCCTGATTTTGGCGGCGGCCGGTTTAACTCGCTTGGGATTGGAAGATCGAATCGCTTCGTATCTGGAACTGCCCCTCTTTTTGCCCGCCCCGGGACAAGGTGCGTTGGCCGTTGAAATTCGCAAGGACGACGAAACGGCAAGACATGCTGTCGAAAAAATCGACGATCTAAAAACCCATGTCGCAACCTGTGCCGAACGAGCCTTTCTCGAAGAACTCCAAGGAGGGTGTATTGCCCCGATTGCCGCTTTGGCGACTTGGCAAGATCGGACCATGACGCTTGTCGGACGGATTATCTCGCTTGACGCTTCCTCCGTTTTTGAAGATGATTGCGCGTTGTCTGTTAACTCGCAAGAGACCTTGTCGGACCTTTTGCGAAGGAGCCGTCATTTGGGACAGCGGCTTGCCCAAACACTCCTTGCGGCCGGAGCGTCTGTCATTGTGGAAGAAATTTTGCGGATGCGTTCCCCTGATCTCGGGCCCACTTCGTCGATGCCATGAACCAGTCGAAGAGTACCGCGATTCTATCGATACGTCAGCGACATTGTTCGCGACGACTTTTCTGCTGGAACGCGTTGCTTTGGGGGGTGGGAAACGGCCTGGTCAGTTCGTCGCTCGTTATCTACATTGTGCGAACGTTCGCCGAAGGTGCGATGAATGTCGCCTCGCTTGGTTTGGCTGTTTCATGGATTATTGCCGCCCCGCGACTCATTGGACTGCTTCGCATTCTGACTCCGACTCTGGTCGACTTGACCGGAAACCGAAAGTATTTCTGTTTCGCCGGATATTTGCTCTCTCCTCTCGTATTGCTCCTGCTTCCTCTGCTTGTCCCGCTTTTCGCAGTCTGGAAGTCACAGCATGTCAACTTGATTCTTTGGCTGGTCGGAATGATCTGGGCGGGGTATCATCTGATCGAATATTTTGCCAGTGTTGCCCTTTGGACCTGGCTGGGTGATTTTTTGCACAAACGAATTCGCGTCGGATTTCTTGCAAGACGCCAGCGATGGATGCTCGTTGGACAAATGCTCGGGATGCTCACCGCAGGTTTTTACGCGTGGTTTCTCCTTCCTTTGGCGAATAACACCGCCCAGCGACTTGCCGTTTATCTTCCTCCCGCTCAATGGGGAATTGCTTTTTTGATGCTTTCGTCCATACCAATTGCGTTTCTACCCGAGATTGCGTGGAAAAAAGCCGATTCCTTGAAAAATCGACTGCGCGAACTTCTTTTGCCGCTTCACCATCGACGTTTTGGAATCTTCGTCCTGTTCGGATGTTGGATTCAGCTTGCCAATGGTCTGACGCAAGGCCCGCAATCGGTGTTTCAAATCAGGGTACTCAATATTTCCATGCTTGTCGGACTGCTGCTTTTGGCTTCGACCCGATTGGGCCAGATTGTCTGCTCAACATGGACAGGCCGCTTAATCAACCGGTTTGGAGCCGTTCGAGGAATTGCTGTTTCGCTTTTGATCGTTTCTCTTGGTCCTTTATGCTATATGGTCGCCACACCTGCCGTGTGGCAGCCGATCATTGTCGCCGCCTTGCTCTGGATCGGTTGGATAGGCGTCAATATCGGCATGGAAAACCTTTCACTCGCCTGGGCACCCGAGAAAGAACGCTCATCATATATCGCGTTTTATTTTACGGCAATTACAGGCTCGTTCGGCCTGGCCACGCTGCTGGGCGGCTGGCTCTTTGATCGATATAAAGATATGGTCGTAGTCGTGCCCGGATTGCAATGGAGTCTGGATTATTATCGTTTGGCCTTTTTATCAGGTTGGATTTTGCGGTCACTGGGTATTCTCATTCTGCTTTATATTGCCCGAAACAGTACCGGGGCAGACTTGCGTTCAAACTCCGTCACCTCAAAAATGTCAGACAGATCAGACAAACACGAACCTGAATAACTCGCAAATATCCGTCAAGATTCCAATACTTTCGCCAAGAGTTTCCCTACTTGAATTCTTATTCCAAAATTGTAAAAGCGGGCTGGGCATGACTGGCATTATTCTTTAGAATGCTTCCTGTGATTCCTATACTTCCTGTGATTCGCGATTTTATATTTTCGTGAGAACTTTATTGACCATTACGTTTGGAGAGCTTTCATGATTTAGATGATCGAACCTTTCCGACGACGGCAAAACTGTCGCTTGCGCAAAACATTTCCACGAAAGCAAGTGCCGGGGCAAATTTCGCGCAGGGAATCTCCTTGCGGACCTTCGAAACATTTTTTCGTCAGGCGGCAGTGTCCGGGCAACCATTACAATCGTGGAATGTGAAAGGGAAATGATCGGCAGAACGCCAAGGCTCATTCAATGGGAACGCGCACAATATTCAAAGAGGGAAGCTCAACAATGCAGAAGCCGGGATTGTCATATCGGCGTTGAAGCGCACCTGGATTAAGAACCAGTGTATTCCGCACATTGCAGAGCATATGTCGGTGCGTATGACCGTAACAAACCAAATCCCAATTCCCACTGCGACATTCTCTGTCAAGTCGCATATCTTCGTCGCCGTGAAGAAATGCGATTTTCTTTTCTTCCCATTCGAGCTGACCGAACCGGCCATGAATGACCCCGCCGGTCTCCTCGATTCTTTGTGTGAGTGTCCTTTTGGCTCCATCACAATTTCCAAAAACATACTGCGTAGGAAATTTCGATAGAATATCGACTATTTCCGTGTTACAAATGTCGCCACAATGAATAAAACTTTCTACATTCATTTCACTGGCGAGAAAGATTACCTTTTTGGCAAGTTCTGCCAAATTGTGGGTGTCGGAGACAACACCAATTCGCTTCGTCATAGTAC
>JAQVID010000404.1 GCA_028695865.1 Thermoguttaceae bacterium
TTTGTTTTATCTGGCAAGGGGCAACTTGAAACGAAAGAGTCGTTTGCCGATTTTCTTTGCCGCATGGAATTCAAGTCCGTAGTCGATGAGGCCAAACGGGCAGAAACGTTCTGTAATTCCGGATTCTTTTTCCGCTGCATTCCGGAGAGCAAGCTAGACGGGTATGAGTGCCAGATCAATAATGTTCCCAATGATGTGGATCGAACGAAATTTCTCGGAAACGATACAGGAAGTATTTTTCGACGGGTTGCGGCTCGTCGCGTTACGAATCAGGATAATCAATGGACGCGTTTGGCCGTTCAGGCGACCGGTTCAACGATACGCACTTGGGTGGATGGTATTCCGACGGTCGTTTGGAAGGACACACGCAAGGCCGACGCCAATCCGCGACGAGGCCTCAAACTGGACGCCGGAACGATTCAGCTTCAAGGTCACGATCCTTGGACCCGAATCGAATTTCGCGGTTTTTCGCTGTTGAAATAAATTCGGTCCACACGGTCCATGCTTAACATGGTAATCAATTGTCGCAAAGGTTGGGTTCATGGTTTATGAAGTAAAAACGGTTTGGCTGGTAATGTTGTTTACATCGTTTTTTCTGCTTTGCGCAGGCACAGCAGGAAAGGGGAACGACCAGGGAAGAACGCCGGATTCCGCTTCTGTCCGACTCAATCTGATTCGTACCCTGCCGCATAACACTGACGATTATTGCCAAGGCTTGACGTGGGATGTTGACGCGACGGGCAAAGGCTTTTTATGTGAGAGCACTGGCCGTTACGGTAAATCGAAACTGAAAACGTATGACCCTGAAACAGGCAAGGTTACGCAGTCCGTTTCGTTACATGAACGTTTTTTCGGTGAAGGACACGTTCGCGTCGGCAATCGTGTTTACATGTTGACATGGCAGGAGCGAACCTGTCTCGTTTTTGACACGGAATTAAAGCAACTGGACGAGTTCCGGTATCCCGGTGAAGGTTGGGGCTTGACCTTCGATGGAACCAATCTTGTGATGAGTGACGGAAGTGATGTCATTCGTTTTCTTACAACGGATTCGTTTCGCGAAGTTCGGCGACTCAAAGTATTTTATCGTCAGAACGGCAAGAAAACGCCGCTCAGGCAAATTAACGAATTGGAATGGATTGACGGCGAGATTTGGGCGAATATTTACGAAACGAATTATCTTGTCCGCATTTCACCGGTCAGTGGCGAAGTTCTTCAGTTTCTGAATTGTCAGAAGCTTGTGCCCCAGTCGTTGCAGGGAGACCGCGACTTTGTCTTTAACGGAATCGCGTGGGACCAACAGAATCGGCGGCTTTATTTAACGGGCAAATGTTGGCCGGTTATGTACGAATTGACTTTTCAACGAACAAACAACGAACGATAGGAATCTTTATGACACCGATAGTCCTTGTTTTGACATTGTTTTGTGTCGTTTTGGGTGGAATATTCGGAAGCTTTTTGAATGTCGTCATTTGGCGGCTTCCGGGCGGTATGAGTCTTGTTTCTCCCGGTTCGTTTTGTCCCAAATGCAAGCATTCGATTCGTTTCTTTGACAACATTCCGGTTTTTGGCTGGATTTTTCTAAGGGGACGCTGCCGCGATTGCCATGCCCCGATCAGTTTCCGTTATCCGCTCGTTGAGGGAATTTGTGCTCTCATTGCCGCTGGATTGTTTTTGGCCATCGTCGCGTTGGGATGGACGCCGGGCATGTCCAGTCCGCTTTTCTGGTCTGGCATGTCAACGTATCAGCACGAGCTTGCCCAGTTTCTTCAGACGCAAACGGACCGGCAAATCGATAATCCGGAAATGAGCTTGTATAATCCGGCCTGGTTCGAATATCTTGTCCGGATGTCGTGTGGACTGACGGCGATGTGGTCGCTTTTCTTCTTTTTGATTCTTACCATGGCACTGATTCAGTTCGACGGCAATAAGACGCCGGTCGTGTTCTATTATATTATGATCGGCCTGATTTGCGTCATATGCAAGTACACGCTCTTTTTGTGGACTGAAATGACCGACGATTACGCGGTGAGAACGGCTTTATCCAATCCGGTTCAGCGGCTCATTTTGGCATGTGTGACCGGGGTCGTCTTTGGAATCGTCGGCTGGCTTTTCGTGACTCCGCGTCAACGTCTCGATTGGTTTGCGGTATGCCTGCTGACCGCGTTCTATTTTGGCGGGATAAGGCTTCCGAGGCCGGACTATATCGCTTTCTTCGCCTTAACGATTTTCGGAGCCTGTTTTTTGAATATGCTGTCGCGCACCATTTTTAAAAGATCGTATCCGCTTTTGTTTTTGTTCGTGACGCTCGTCGTTGGTGTTGCTTTGACCGCGTTTAAAGTTTTGTAATGGTCAACTTATTGTCAACCTGTTGTCAACATGGCGATCAGCAATCTTCCGGGAGTTTCACTTCAGTTAACTCGGCACCGAACAGCGATTTGAGCTGCTGAATCATGGGGTGCGCATCGGTTTCGTGTAAGAGTTCTCCTTGCGACCGGGGCGAATTGCCTGGTGTACCACGAAGAGGATTCTTTCGCTTTTGCGATAATTCAAAAGCAAGTTCAATAGGACCATCGAAAAACGGAGCGAAAGCAGTCGTCAGTTTTTCCCGGGCATCGCGACAGAAATCCCGGGCAAAGCGAAAATCCGCCGGAAAGACAAGCATAATAACATTGGGGGCCTGAAAGTGAACTTCATCACATGCCCGACCTTGAGCAACCAGTGCCTGTGCGGACAGTGTGCCCAGTATGTCCTTCCAGACTTTCAGTGCCAGGGCATCGTTCATATTGGCCAAATGAAATTGAGCCGCAGGAGCCGCGGTCTCTTCCGGCGGAGCGGATTCCTGACGGGAAAGAGCTGAGGACGCTTCGTAAACATCCGGCGGAATGTCTGATTCCATATCCGAAGAATAATCAATATCCGGCGGCACGGAAACACCGACAGCCTGCGACGGAGGATTATTCACTGCTGGCCAATCGCTTGCCGTTGGCGTGGTACTAATCGCTTGAGTCGTTTGATTCGCTTGAGCAACGGGAGCCGCTTGAGTTAGTTGCTCACACTTTTTTTTTTGATCGGTATCGTTGGCGGTAGGACTGTTCGCGATTTTGCTTGACCGACCCGCAGCGGGAACTTCGACCGTAATATTACCACTGCGAAGCATGTCGATGACTTGCGTGATTCGTGTGAATCGGTCCAAGTAACAAAGTCGGACAAAGGCCAGTTCGCTGAGTATGCGCCCTTGGGTACTGTATCGCAAACGCTGGTACGTTTGGTCCAATACCTGAAGCGAAGCGAGAATGCGATTGATTCCCATGGACAGGGCAAGTTTTTTCACTTCGTCAAACGACGCAAAGGACGCGTACAGCATGGACTTGGCGGGACAATCGCTGGCGGCAACCATCATGTCGCGAAAGATTCCCATCATCTGTTCAATGAGAACGCTGAAATCGGCGCCCCGGTCGCCTGCTTCTTGAAGCAAGGTCAAGACGATACCGGCGTCGCCGCGAGCAATTCCGGCTACCAGATCGAGCAGTTTGCGATCGTCCACGGTGCCAAGCGCGTCGTGAACATCGCTCACAGAAACGTTTTGCGACGCAAACGACAAGAGTTGCTCCAGCAGTGATTGGGCGTCCCGCATGGAACCGTTGGCCCGTCGGGCAAGAAGGTCGCAAACGCCTGATTCAAGTGTTGCTCCCTCTTGTGCGGCAATTTGCTCCAATCGCTTGCTGATCGCGACGGAATCAATTCCGGCGAAATCGAATCGCTGGCACCGTGACAGAATCGTAATCGGAATTTTCGTCGGTTCTGTTGTGCAGAATATGAATTTGACATGTTTCGGCGGTTCTTCCAGCGTTTTCAAAAGCGCGTTGAACGCCTCCTTGGTCAGCATGTGAACTTCGTCGATAATATAAATCTTGTATCGGGCACGACTGGGACGAACCGAGACATTTTGACGCAAATACTGAATCTGATCGATACCACGGTTACTGGCGCCGTCGATCTCCAGTACATCAATATCTTCGCCCGAGGAAATACCACGGCAAATTTCGCATTCATTGCATGGAGTGGGGGTCGGACCATGAACGCAACAAAGCGCCTTGGCAAAGATTCTTGCGGACGAGGTCTTGCCGACACCACGAGCGCCCGTGAAAAGATAGGCATGCCCAACACGATTCGTCAAAATGGCGTTCGAAAGAGCTTTGGCAATGTGCGACTGGCCGACCAGTTGATCGAATTCCATCGGACGATACCGACGGGCTACGACCTGAT
>JAQVID010000405.1 GCA_028695865.1 Thermoguttaceae bacterium
CCGTCTTTTCCGATCACAAGGCAATCAACTACTGTTCAAGTCGGAATTCCTTTCAATTTTGGACTTTGAGTAAAGGGAATCATTATTCCCGTTTTCATTTTCTCAAAAGCGGGTGCAGTTGGGATCATTACCTGATTGAAGATTTGGAGAATCCCGATATGCCTGATTACAAGATTTATGTTTTTCTGATGAGTGCGACCTTAACCGAACAGCAAGTTCAATATATCGAGAAGAAATTGCAAAAAGGAGGACGTGTTCTCGTCTTTCTTTATAATGCCGGATATTATACGCCGGGCGGATTTGAAAAAACATGCAAACGACTTACGGGCCTCAATGTTCATATGTCGGAAGAAGATTGCAATCCGATTTCCTGTATTCCGGTCGGTTCCGATCGATTGAATGATTCCGTGATCTGTTCCGTGCTTTCAACGCGTTTTATTCTTCCGAATTTTAGCCCGCGATTTTATCTGTTGGAAAAGGAACTTGGCCAATGTGATCAACCGCTCACCAAAATCACCGGCTCGAACATGCTCGGTGCGGCGGTTCATCGTGAGAAAGATTGGACCGGAATTTATATTGGAATGCTTGGCGGACTCAGTGCGCGACTCATCAGAAATATTGTTCGCGAGGCCGGGCTCGAACCCATCGCGCCCGAAGGGGACACGGTCTACTGCGGTAACGGAATTCTCACGATCAACGCGCACACCAAGGGAATCAGAACCCTCCGTATTAGCGAACCCAAAAAATGGATTGACGCCGTGACGCAAGAGACGATTGCCGAAAATTCCCGTGAAATCAAGGTCGAGATGAAACTGCATGAAACGAAGATATTCTTTCTCCGTTAAGATACAATAAGTTAGGATACAATACCTGGTCTCCAGAACAAGTGAAACAGAATCAGGTCGAAAGCCTGAAGCCCTTGTTATGAAGACCAATGGTGTGCTTAAACAATCGTGTGTTTATACAATCGTGTGTTTATGCAATTGTGTGTTTATGCAATTGTGTGTTTAAAGACCTTTGCCGTGTCGTCAAACGTGTCCGCGTTTGCCTCTCGCGTGCGCGCTTGCGTTTTACGTATCCTTGTTTGCGACTTGTGTGTCCGTATTTGCGACTTGCGATTATTCCTTTCACCGCGTTTTATGGGCATGCGACAACGATTTATTTCGTGGGGACGCAATGCCCTGAAACATGTTTGCCAGGCGACGTCGTCAGCCCAACGACTTAGCTCGTCCTTGGAACGACGTCGCTTGTTCTTGAAATTCAGAACAGGTCGCGCTGTTCTCTAATTTTCATGGTCAAGACTGATGATTACATACGGTTCTTCCAATATTTGTGTTATGTGCAAGTCAATTGTTTTGTACAAAACGACAAGACGAATAAGGAAGGGGATTTTCTCAATTAAGATAAACAGCACCTTCGTTTGGAACGGCGATCTTATAGAGTCCCTTCTCGTTGGGTAATGTGGGCGGTACCGCGTCCATGGACCAGGTTTTCGGCTTTGCTTCTTCGTAGGCAAGTCCTTCTTCATAGGTCACACGTTTGCCGGTATAGGTTGCGAGCTTGCCGAGAATGCAGCACATCGTCGAATTAACCATGTAGTCTCCGTTGTTTACATAAACTTTTCCGCCACTGCGAATGGCGTCGAGCAGTACCTTGTGTTCGTGTTCATAACCGGAAACAAGGGGTTTTTCCGCCTTATAAGCATTGGGCCCGAAAATTTCACATAGCCGGGCATCGTCCTTGATGATAGCCCAACCTTTACTGCCATAGATATAACTTGTACTGTCCGGCCAGGTACCGCTCATCTGTCGCGAATAGCTTTGGAGGAACTGTCCACCCTCGAATTCCAGTGTCGTTGCCATGGCGTCGTACATGTCGCCCGTATCGATTCCACAACGCTGGAGCCGTCCCCCCATACCAATTGAAGCAACGGGAGCGGGATCACCCATACACCAGAGAGCGACATCAATTTGATGAATGGTAACGTCGTTGATATATTCACTGGCAATCCAGTTGAAGTTGAGCCAGTTTCGCATTTGATACATCATTTCTGTATCACCGGGTATTCGAGGTCGTTTCCACAGTCCATTTCCTGCCATGCGTTGAGCCCGGGCACAAAGGATATCGCCAATCGCTCCATCGCGAATTCGTTTTACCGTTTCTGCCATGGCGGGAATATATCGATTAACAAGTCCGGAAACAAGATTGAGTTTTTTCTTTTTCGCCTCGGCGACAGCTTCCCTCACCATTCGAAGTCCGGCCCCGTCGACTCCCACCGGCTTCTCACAAAATATATGTTTTCCCGCGGCAACGGCGTCACGAAGCGTTGTGGGACGAAACAGTTGGGGAGTCGCGAGAATAACGACATCCGCGTCACTCTGAAGAACGCTCTTGTATCCGTCGAACCCATCGAAAAGTGTATCCTCATTGACGGCGATACGATCACCATGTTTCGCCTTGAGTCCCTCGATACCCGATTTACCCCGATTGCGAAAAAGGTCCGCGGCGGCAACAAGTTTCGTATTCGGATCGACGCACAGGGCATTATTCGCGGCTCCGCAGCCACGACCACCACAGCCAATAAGACCTATCTTGAGCAGATCGGTTTGGCTGGCGTGTACCCGGGATACAAAACCTGTATAGGTCGCGGCCAGTCCTGCTGATTTGAGAAATGTTCTTCTTCGCATGATATTCACCCTTTATTTTTGTAATTGTTTGTGCGGCGTTTTACTTTTGCACGAGCGGTCCGCCGGTCTCTTTTTCAATATTTTAGCAGAAATGATGTATCGCGTCAACAAATTCTTGGGTATTTTTTTTATGGCTCTGTGCATGAACTATGGGTAACGACCATAGTTTTTAAGGACAAAACTGATCGAGTACGATCAGTTTTGGGATTTTTTTAGGGATAACAACAAGGAACCTTGAAGTATTAGGTAATCTCCATGTCGGTTGTAATACCGACAAGGAGGTTACATCGTTGGTTCGCAGGTCCCTGACAGGTTGCTTCCCAGTATTGCCTGTTTCCTCACCTGTCGAACAAGGATATTTTAACAGAAAAAAATGCGAAAGCAAAGGAGGACATTTTAATCTCTTGGACGGAAGGGGTGCGGTCAAATGCTTATTGCTAAACTGGGTAATTTAGCGATGGCATTGCCCGGCGATTTTTTCCGCATTTGGCCATGTGACGGATTTATCTTGCCAAAAAGTGTCCCATTGGCCGGTATGAATAAGTGAGGTCACTCCCAGCATATTGTTTAACCGCGTCTTATTCCAACGGGCTCCGGTTTGTTTCAGCCGACGACCAACCATGTTTTTACACGCCCCTTCAACCTGACCGCTTCCTATCGAAAGACCTCGACGAAGACGCCCAGGATAATCAAGAAAACGCGAACGTACCTGGAAGTATCGAAAGGTTTTTTCCAACTATTTTTTCCAACGATGTTTCGACAGGTTTTCCTTCATTTGTAAAAACTCTTTTTTCAGACCTTCCCAACCATTTTTCGCCAGGCTGGTTCGCCATGTTTCGTACAGTTCACGAACTTGTTTTTCATCCTTGCAGAAATTGGACGCCGCTTCGTGCAAGTGTTCACAGGCATGATAAAAATCCAGACAACCGTCATGATTGGGAAACGTCTTTTCTGCTCCGTTCCATATCCACTTGGCACCGTCGGCAAGCACATGCAAGTTTTGAAAGTTGTGAATTCGAAGATGTTTCGCAAGGCTACTCCAACGAGAAACACATTTCTTTGCACTTTCCATTCTGCCAAAACAAAACGTTACTCCAGGAGCCGGAAGAAGTCGATCATTCATCATTGTATAATCTGCGACAGTACCTGTTAGACGCTTGGAAAACAGGGTCAAACGAACTTCCTTCCAACCTTTTTGCGTATTGACCATCGTGCCATCGGTCAACATCTCTTGAACTCCTTTGGCTTCGATAAACTTTTGGGCGGCATGAGGGGATGCAAGTTGCCACTTGTTGGCCAACTTGCCCGCTTGTTGGGTAATCGCACGAACCGTATTCTTACTGACAACAATGCCCGTGAAGGTTTTCAAATACCTGGTCGCCGATTCGTATCCCCAACTTCCTCCCGCAAGAGCGATCAGATTGCGTCCTCCGGTCGTTGTCGTGGTAACATCTTTTGCGATCGACCGGTCAGCGTAAAACTCGGAGTAATGACACGGCATACATTCATAATGAGATCGACTATACGTTATCACTCCCACCGCCGTTACGATTCTTTTTTTTTTGCGACCTCGGTTTCT
>JAQVID010000406.1 GCA_028695865.1 Thermoguttaceae bacterium
TTGCCATGGTTCAGTCGGAACTGGAAGACGCAGTCGGACTGGACAACTGTTCCGTTCACGAAATCGATAAACTGACACACAGCGTCGATTACTTTTGGCTTTCGCGACTTTGGGCCGACCGCGGGCGAAAGATGCCCCAGGCGGACTTTGTCGTCTCGCCCAGGAACGCCGCCGAAACGTCCGCTATTCTGAAAATCGCCAACTACTATAAAATCCCGGTCACAACCTGGGGTGGGGGCGGCGGTACTCAGGGTGGAGCCATTCCGGTATGCGGCGGTATCGTGCTGGACACCAAGCGCATGAATACAATTTACGACGTTAATACCGACTCCATGTACATTGAATGCGGAGCCGGTGCCATTTACAAACACATCGAATGGGCTGCCAACGAAAAGGGATACGCAACGATGCATTATCCCAGTTCGCTCACCTGTTCCACGGTCGGCGGCTTTCTGGCCCATCGCGGAATCGGTGTCGTCTCGACGAAATACGGCAAGATCGACGATATGGTACTGCAAATGGAAGTCGTACTCCCCAACGGCGACATTATCAATACGTCGCCCGCTCCGAAACATGCCGCCGGTCCCGATTTGAATCAGATTTTCATTGGCTCCGAAGGAACGCTCGGTATTATGACCAAGGCTCAAATGCGAATCTATGTGCAGCCTGAAGAGCGGCGGTTCCGCGGTTTCCTGTTCAAGAACATGCACGACGCGTTCAAGGCCGGTCGTGAACTTTTGCAGAAGATCAAGCCGTCTGTCATGCGACTTTATGATGAAGCGGAAACCGGTTCGATCATCAAGAAGATCGTGGGCGTCGAGAAAAAAGGCGCCTTCATGAACGTTGCCATAGAAGGTATTTCCGAGATCGTCGCGATCGAGGAGAAAATCATGCTCTCAACGTTCGCCAAGTACGGAGCCGAAGACCTGGGCAGTGAATACGGCGAGAAATGGTGGAAGGAAAAAATCACATTCTTCTATCCGGGCCACGCGCTTGACCTGCCCTGGATGTTCGGAACCATGGACACCATTGCTCCGTTCGATAAAATCGAAAAAATTTATTGGGCCATGAAAGAAGCCATTGAAACCAATTTCCCCATGGCAAGATTTATCGCTCACTTTTCCCACTGGTACGAATGGGGAGCCATGGTTTACGACCGGTTCATCGTTGAGAATCCTCCGCAAGACCCGTTCGAAGCTCTTCGACTTCACAACCAGATTTGGAACTGCGGCGTTCGTGCCGCGATTGCCAACGGTGGGGTCGTCAACGACCATCACGGCGTCGGAATTAAACTGGGTCGGCTCATGAAAGAGCAATACGGACCTGCCATGCAGGTCTTTGAAGCATTGAAAACGAAACTCGACCCGAACGGCATTCTCAATCCGTTCAAGTTGGGATTATAAGGAGGTCGCCATGATTCAAATGACACATCGCAATCGTCAAACTGTCGATGCCTGCCGCTTCTGTTGGATGTGCAGACATATTTGCCCTGTCGGAAACGCAACGGGGCAGGAACGCAATACCGCCCGTGCCCGCGCTTTAGGGATTTCCCTCGTACTTCGCGACGTTGAACCGCTCTCCAGTGTGATCAACAACGCTTATGAATGTATGCTGTGCGGAGCCTGTACAAAAGAATGTATGACCGGTTGGGACCCGATTGGATTCACCACCGAAGTTCGCCTTCAGGGCGCGCTTAACGCGGTGATGCCCGATTATATTACGACCTTGTTCGAACGGGTCGAAAAGCTCGGCGTTCCTTACGAAGTCGGCGCAATCAATCCATCGCTTACCGATGAAATTGCGTTGCTCCCTAAAAGTTCTAAAACGCTTTTGTTTCTCGGAGCCGACGCTCGCTGCAAGACGCCGGATCAGGCCGTCGCGACCATTCGCCTTCTCAAGAAAGCGGGACTTGATTTTACAGTACTGACGGACGAACCCGGCAGCGGTTACTCACTGTACTTTCTTTCAGGTCCTTCCGGTGAAACCCAGGCGACTCTCAACAGCACGGCCGAGCGACTCTCCGCGTTTGAACGCGTGATCGTCGCCGATCCGTGTGACGCCGCGTTCTTCATTCAAAAATATCCGCAATGGAATGTTCCGCTTGCTCCCGCTGTGTGCTCGCTTACCGCGGCTCTGGCCGACCTCGTTGACGAAGGGAAACTTGCCCCGCGCAAGACGGACGAAACCTATACATTCCAGGACCCGTTCGCGCTTGCCCGTGATTTGGAAGAAACGCAGTGTGCCCGTAAGGTACTGGGCCAATGTGGAACCATTCGCGAAATGCTGCTTCACGGCAAAGACACCATGGCCGCCGGATCGCTTCTCATGCGTGAATACATGCCGGAGGCAATTGACGCGGTTGCTTCGCGTCGCTGGATTGACGCTAAAAATTCGGGAGCTCATACACTTGTAACGGCCTCACCCGCCGAATATGCCTGTCTGGCCGCCGTTCAACCGTCCGATATGAATCTCATGACACTGGAGGAAGTAATACTAAAATGCTTGTAAATCTGAAAGAAGTACTGGACCTTGCCGCCGCGGGCACGTTTGCCGTTCCCGCGTTCAATGTTTATAATATGGAAACGGTCATGGGAATCGTGCAAGCGGCCGAAGAGACGCGTTCGCCGCTGATCATGCAAACTTATTCCCGACTCTTTGCGTCCGGGGCCGCGTTCTATTTGGCTCCGTCCGTTTTGGCCGCCGCTCAAAAAGCCCGCGTGCCCGTCTGTTTTCATCTGGATCACGGAGCCGGTCAACCTGAAGTACTCAAAGCGCTTCGCTATGGCTGTACCGGAATTATGTATGACTGCTCGGCACTCCCGCTCGACCAGAATATCGAAAAGACCAAACAGATCGTTTCGATTTGCGACGCCAACGACGTACCTGTCGAAGGCGAACTGGGACACATCGGCTCGGCCAGTGATGATTCGGTCTCTTACGAATACACGAAAGTCGAGGAAGCAATTGAATTCGTCGCGCAAACGAACGTCGTCGCGCTTGCGATTCAGGTCGGTACGGCGCACGGACATTATAAAAAAGCTCCTCAAATTGACGTTCCGCGAATCGCGGAAATCGCGGCCAAAATTCCCGCCGCCGTCGTACTACATGGAGGAAGCGGTATTCCGGACGACCAGATTCGCGCCGCCATTGACGCCGGTATTCGCAAGGTCAATTTCGGAACCGATGTTTGCTTCTCGTTCCTGGACCGCGTCTTCGAAACGTCTCGCGAAAAATTCGCGGTTGACGTCTTTATGAGAGGACCGATCGAAAGCGTCAAAAATTTTGCGATTGAAAAAATCAGACTCCTCAAGGCGGACGGTCGCGTATGAACGGCAAAATTACCGGCATCGGAGCCCATGTGTACGACACACTGATCAAGGTTCCCGACTTTCCTGTCGAAGACACGAAGTGCCTCGTCGAAACGGTCGCCTCGTCCGGCGGCGGTCCTTGCGCTACCGGACTGGTCGCGGCAGCCCATTTGGATGCCCCAACCTCCTGGCTGGGAACGCTTGCCGACGACACGGGAGGAAAGTTCTTATTGGCCGATTTTGTCAAGCACGGTGTCGATACCCAACACATTGTCGTTCAACATGGTTGCCGTTCCTTTTCTTCCTTCGTTATTCTCAATGGTCGGAAAGCGTCGCGAACCTGTCTTCTGGACCGTGGAACGCTCCCGCCGCTTCAACTCAATGATGATATGCGGCAGGAAATCGTCGACGCCGATCTTATCATGATCGACGGGAACGAGATGTCCGCCGCTTTGGAAGGAATTCAAATCGCCCGCCAAAACGGAACGAAGGTATTGTACGACGCCGGGGGTCTTTATCCCAATGTAGAAAAGCTCATGCCGTTCGTCGATATTCTGATTCCGTCGGAAGAATTCGCGATTGCTTTTACACGCGCGGCCGACGCGGCAGAAGCGGCCCGAAGACTGTTTGAAGAATATCATCCGGAAATCGTCGCGGTAACGCAAGGAGCCCGGGGCGGCGTCTTTTTCGACGGGCAGGCCGGCTCTTGGCCCGCGTTTCAAATCGACGTAACCGATTCCAACGGAGCAGGCGATGTCTTTCACGGCGCGTTTGCCGCCGCGACCGTTGCCGGCCAAGCCCATCAGGACCGCTGCATTTTTGCCGCCGCGGTTTCGGCCATGAAATGTACCAGTTTGGGAGCGCGAAACGGACTCCCAAGCACACAACAGGTTAGACAATTTATTAAGGAGAAATCTTGCAATGAACTATAAGAAATTCTGGAACGGCGATTTCGG
>JAQVID010000407.1 GCA_028695865.1 Thermoguttaceae bacterium
CTCCCGCGACAGACACTTCGGCGTCCCCGGCTTTATCATTCCCGACCACACAGATTTTCCAGACATAGGAGGAATCTTTTTTCGCCGTCGTATCAAGAAAATCTGTCGTTTTCGTAATGGGCGAATGATTCAGTTTTGTAAATTCGGAGTCGGACTCACCCTTGCGACAGACGTTGAACGCAATTCCTTTGGGATCGTCTTTGAGAAGTCGCCAACTGAGATAAACACCGTTTTCGACGGGCAGCGCCAACGCACCGCGATCAAGTTTTTCCGGTAAATAACTTTTGGCCGAACCATTGAGTGGTCCAAAATCATCCTTGCCAAACGGCTCTCCCGCGTAAACATCAGCCGGAGCCAAATAGACATCGGTCTTTTCCCGTCCGCCGAAGGAAAGGCGATATGTCTTACCGTCTTTGGCATCGGCACATGCCCAAAGTCGAACGAAATCATTCGTCTCAATGGAGACAATTCCCCCGGAAGAACGCGATGAACTCGCCCCTTTTTCACGCTGGACATTGATTGCGTGATTGACGAAGCCTTCTGCCGCCGCGGCAAACGCTTCCGAATGAAGTACTTGATACTTCGATTCAAGCGGATAAGCAGGCGAAGCAAAGCTCCATGACTTGTTATTCTCCGAGACGATGTGAACGCACCCTTTTTTATCGGGGCCACCGTTGGGAAGCCAGGTCGCCTTGGCGTTTTTATCATCCGAGTAGAAAGACCATTTCGCCCAGGGACTTTCGCTCAAGGGACGTTCCTGACTTCCGGCCGCCGCGGTTGCGGACACATCCGGACACGTCGCGAGTTTGCGAACGTTTTTACCTTCTCTTTCAGTCGCTCCCCAAGCGGACGCGAGCAAAACAGTTGACAACGTCAATACGAGAAATACAATACGAGTCTTCATGCAGGTTCCTTTCTGTCATTTCATGTTATTGGTGGTTTTTGCTTTGCCGGCAAGTGGAAAGGCAGCGTCTTTCCCGGGCAAAACGAAAGCATGGTTACAACAAAAAGTATACCAAAACAATAAAAGCGTGTCAACTGTTATCGCGTTCACCCTGATGTTACGGAAGTTGCGCGATTTTATTGACCGCCGAAAAGCCCAACAGGCGGACAAGGATTGAAAATCTTGTTCATTACTTGACTTGCCCTGTTCCATTTCATATAATTTATCGTACAGACACGAAAAAGCCTTTGTTTTGGCCAAATAGAGCGTCTTTCCGCGAGGAACTACACGCCGCGACAATCTGTGTCGTACCTTTATCTGGCGCTTCGTTGCTGTTGTGGTATAACGGTGTTACTTGATTTTTCGCGTTGTGCGGCATGATTTTTCCCGTTTGTCGAAAGGGAAACATCGCGGATACTTGCGTCCACGTTCCAGGCAATTTCAGCGATTTGCCCGTGTTCCTAACCGAACGGGGGAATTAATCAACCGGAATTGGAGTATCGGCCGTGTAACATGCAATATTGACATGAACGAAAGAAAAATCAGGCGAACAATTCCGGCGTAACACGAGATAAAAAATGTTTTCCTCGCGACTGACGTTTGCCCACAGGTTGAAATTCGGATTCAAGTTCGTTTTTTGTGTGAAAGGAACCTTATGAAAATACATATTGTTTTTGGCCAGCGACTTGACGGCGTCTCCTGGAGCCGCGAGAACGCGTCTTTGGGTGAATTGGTGCTGGGCCCAATGGGAATGCTTTCTTTTCTCGAAGGACGACACGGCTTGTCTGGAAATATCATGTCCCAGCCGGAGCGGATCAATCAGTACCGACTCAAATATGAAAACTACCTGGAGCAGCGTCAAAAAGCAGGACGAAATCCGGATACAATCTTCGGAGCGGAATCGTTCAAACTTGATCCCTGGTCAACGGCCAAACAACTCCTCGCGTGGCGAGACGAGTTAATCGAAGGCATGTGGTCGGCAGACGACCAAGGCGGAGGCGGTCGCCGAATGGAGACGCTTGCTTCGCTGGAACATATTTTGCCGGAACCGGGAGCCGGTCAGGCGGACCGCTTGCGATTAGTTCTTGCCCGACTGGAAACAGAATTCTTTCCAGCGACATTGCAACTTGATATTACACTTCATGAACCGCTTGCACTCTTTCCAATGATTTGGCAGCGAATTCTGAAACACCTTGAAACACTCTCCGGGTGCGCGTTTCACGTTCCTGAATCTGCTCAGGAATATCGTCAGACCGGCAGCGACAGTACCGTCAGCGACAGTGACGGCGATCATGACAGCGACGGCAAGCACAGTAACGCCGGCGATCACGACAACAGTAATGACAACAGTAACGACAGTGAACGTTCTCTCGTTTCGCATTGTTCACAGTTGCATATTATCTGTCTTGAAGGCAACGATGAACTTGAACTTGCACAAGCGGCGGCAAGGTATCTGGCAGCCCAACCAAATGAAAACGGCAATGTGACACTCATTTGCTCCGGTGATTCACAGATTCTCGATGGCATGCTTGTTCGCTATGGTTTCGGTGCGGTCGGCAGTGCAATACCGTCCTCGGCGCGACCAACACACGCCATCCTTCCGCTGGTACTCGATCTGGCCTGGAAACCGTTTCGGCCAGACCGGTTTCTTGATTTATTACAACTGCCGATTTCACCCATTCCGTATTCAGTCCGTTACCGATTGATTGACGCCATGAAGCGCGCTCCCGGCATGAAAAACGAATGTTGGGATAAGGCATGGAAAACGGCCATGGATACGGTCGCCCATAACACGGAACTCGGCGAAGACAAACGGCGCAGTGGTCTGGCCCGATTGGAAAAAGCAAAGGCAATTCTTGAAGGAACACGCTTTAGTCCGGATGAAGGAATACCGACGGACAAACTGGTCGAATTGTGCGATTGGACAAGCGAAGCGTTACCGGCACACATTGAAGAGTACCCTGAATTAAAAACGACCATGTCGCACATTAAAACACTCAAAGCAATCGCGCTGACACGCAGCCGGCTGAAGCAAGTTGAAGTACTCCGCATTCTCAATTCGATCCTGGGAACAGGAACCGTTCCGGAGAACGTTTGTCGCGAAGTAACACCGTTTGAAATCGTAACCGATCCCGGAATGATTCTGCGCGATACACAAACGCTTCTGTGGTTTAATTTCGTTCGCACTGATACGGTTTCGCCCACTCGCTGGTATCGCGAAGAACAGGAATTTTTTGGCCGTAATCACATTTATATCGATTCGTCACAGAAACGAAAACTCGATACCTGGCTTTTTGCCGAAGCAATTTCAAAAGTTTCGAAACAGCTCATTTTGTTCATGCCCAGGAAGATTTGCGGAGAGACCGCCTATTATCATCCGTTCCTGTATGACCTGCTGACAGCTCAAAACGCAAACGATCAGGAAATCAAGATGAAAGATCACCTGACCACCGTCGCAAGTCTCATTCACGGAACCAAATGGAAACTCGCCGATCGTGAACTCGACATGCTTGAACTTCCTTCTGAACCGGCAAGCCGTGAACTCAATCAGGAAGAAGTCGACGCTCCATGCCCGACCACGGCAAACACGAGCAAGGATAACGGCGAACAACTTTTCACGATACCGGAAACATCAATCAGCCCGCAGAATCCGTTTTCGTTTACTCAACTTTCGCATTTACTCGGTTGCCCTTTCCGCTGGGTTCTGGAAGATTATCTCAGCTTGAGAAAAAACGAAATGGCAACCGAATCACTCCTTTTGGGCAACCTGGCTCATAAACTCTTTGAAACGCTTTTCAGTGAGTTGTCTCCCGCGGATATTGCCGGCTTACAGGATGAAACAATCGCGCGGCGTGCCGAAGAGCTTTTTGAAGACCTTACCCTAAAGCAGGCGATGGAACTGAACTATCCGGAAAAGGCGGCCTATCGCGCTGTTGTCAAGGACACAATCGCTCATGCCGCCTGTACTCTTGCTCGCCAATTCAGTACCTGGAATATTACCCAATTGCAAACAGAGCAATATTTGGCGCTGGATCATGCAATTTCCGGTCACAAGCTCAATGGCCGTGTTGATCTCATCGCGACGGACGCCAAGGGAACGAAATACGTGATTGATTACAAATGGTCCTGGGGAAAGAAATATTCCGACCAGGCGGATACATGTCAATTGCAGCTCGCAACTTACGTTAAACTTTTGGGGTAACCGTTCACGGTCAGAATATGAAAATTGGGATAATCAGGAATAAATTGGCGACGGGGCAGCGGTACCATGGAGATAATGGATGAGCGTTTGGGTCATGTAATCAAGCAGATTCCGGC
>JAQVID010000408.1 GCA_028695865.1 Thermoguttaceae bacterium
TTTTTCTTGGGAAATTTCGACTATTTTACTTTTTTCAGGTCTACTTTTGCCTGTCAAAATCATATAGTTATAGAAGCCGTGGCAAACGCGGCTTTTACCAAGGACTGAACCATGTAATGGATAACTTTGGATGAGTAGTAATAACGAGAACACAATCAGAGACCGGGCGGTGCGCATTTTTCTTCAGAACTATGGTCACGTTCGCTCGATAGCCTTCATCGCGTCTCCACAACGAACACTGGTCGATGATATTGTGAACGATACATTTGTCCGGTTTGTCGAACGGGCGGAACAATGGGACTATTCGGGTAATATACCTGCCTTGTTAAGCGGCATTGTTAAAAACGTTGCGAAGGAGCACTGGCGACGATATGTGCAGACGCTGCCGGAATCGGTTCGTCAGGTGTATGAATGGATTCGTAACAACCTTGCCCGAAACGAAGACGAAAACAGCGACAAGGAAGACGAACGGATGCGACTGCGAAATTGTATTGAAAAATTGTCTCCGGAACACCGCGATATTGTTCGTCGGCATTATTACGAGGGCATGCCGCTTAGCGAGCTTGCGTTGGAGAACGGACGCAATATCAAGACGGTGCAAAAAACGGCGTCGCGAATTCGAATCATGCTCTATAAATGCATGACGGCTAATGAGGTATTCGGTACGGATGGGAGGGATCGTCATGAATGACGCTGACCCCAAACGCAATCCCATGTTGCTTTACGAATTGTTTTTAAGCGATACGATTTCGCCCGAGGAGGCGGCGGAACTGTATGGCATGCTCGCTTGCGATCCCAATGTAGCCGAACATTTGCGTCAAAACGTTTTTATCGATTTTCTGCTTCGCGAAGACGGCGATTTGCAGCGACGCGCTTCAGAAGCAAACGAAGGGTCCTGCTTAAGTTCCCCGGAAAAGAACGCTGCTTTTGACGGCGACTTTATCGATATTCCGATCGATTGTGTTACAAATTCACCGGTCCATGTTCAATCGTATTTACCCGAAGAAAAACGGGGGGTTTGGTCAAGATTCTTTGCGTCAACAGGGGAACGGTCACATAACGCCCAGAGTATCCGTCGAGTTTCAACCAACGAAACGAAACCACACCAGCCGTCCCGGATTCCGTTTGTGATTGCGGTCGTTACGGCAGTACTTTTGTTTTTGCTGATTGTTGTGGACCGGTACCATCGTCCCAATATCGTTCTCGATAACGGAAAGATGGTCGCGAAAGTTGTTGATACCGTTGACGCGGTATGGGATGAAGAAACATTTCCCTTTCGTCGGGGTCAGGAAACAGGACCGAACAGGCTTTTTCTCAAGAGCGGAATGGTCAAGCTGCGATTTATCGACGAGACGGAATTAATTCTGAAAGGACCGGGCGAGTACACCGTGAACAATGCCAGAGACGTCTTTTGCTCTCGTGGCTCGCTAAGTGTACGTGTCAACAGGCCTGAGTCGGGATTTGGCATCACCACCCCTTCGGCGAACGTAATTGACCGCGGCACCGAGTTTTTCGTCGACGTCGAGAACGATACAACAAAAATCGGCGTCGTCACCGGTCGCGTTGATCTGATTCCCCGACAATTGGACGCGTCCTCACCAAAGGTTGTTCTCTTGACGGAAGGAAACGCCATGCGGACGAACTTAAGCAGTGTACCAAGTGAAATACCTCTGGACCAGTCGCGTTTCATATCCGGTGAACGTTTTCGCGGTTTTCTTGCGGACTACACCAAGCGTGAAACGGCCGTACGCGTGGAGACAGAACAGCGTCTCGATTCGATGCCGGACCTGCTGGCCCGATTCGATTTCTCCGAACGTCTTGGTTCGACCGTTCCGAATCGTGCGGTCTATGGTCGCAATAAATGCCCGTCAGGCCACATAAGCGACTGCCGTTGGGATGAAGGGCGTCTCGAAGGGACACAATCGCTGCTGTTCGGTTCGAAGGCTTCGAGCGTTAAATTCGACATGTCCGGCCAGTACGAATCACTGACACTTCTGGCGGATGTGCGCATTAGCGCTCTTTCCAATTGGGGGAGTATTCTTTTTGCGACCGGCGGTTCGGTACAAACCGAAGGCGAATTTCTGTGGCAAATCACCAGCGATGGTGAAATCCATCTGCGCATGGTATCGAAAGAGAACACGGCCAGCGTACCATTTCGCACGAAGCGGTTTTTTACCCGGCAGAGTTGGGGGGGATGGTATCGTCTGGCCGTTGTGCTCGACTCACGTAATAAAACCATTTCACATTACGTTGATGGTAAACAGGTCGCGTTACTGGCGTGGAATGACGCGGCGCCCATCACACTCAACAGTGGAACGATCGGCAATGCGCCACCGTGGGATCAATCGGTACAGAATCGTTTTCTGGATGGCAACATTGGAAACTTTATCGTGATCGGAAAGGCGTTGACACAGGATGAAATTGCAAATGTTAAATAACTTTGTTCGATACAAAGAAAGTGTGGAAAAAACAAAATGGGAAAAAGTACAATGAAAAAACAGGGATTTACATTGGTTGAACTGCTGGTCGTGATCGCGATCATTGGTATCTTAATCGCATTGCTTTTGCCCGCAGTTCAGGCGGCAAGAGAGGCGGCTCGTCGTATGGAATGCACAAACAAACTCAAGCAGCTCGCATTGGCCCAGCATGGTCATCACGATATTTACGGTTCGCTTCCCAGCAGCCATTTGCCCCGTTCCATGGGAAGTTTTACGCCATATATCGCCGCTTGGGGTGATAATCCTGCTCAATTTCAGCGCAAATATTATTCGTGGATGGTTCCTACGCTTCCGTTTGTTGAGCAAGCCGCGCTTTTTTCGAATTACACGGATAAATACATAACCTCTTCAATGCCCATTGCAACCTATGGCGCTGGTCTTACGAACGCGCCCGAAGTCGCTCGTCGACCGGTCAGCGCGTATTGGTGCCCGAGTGATCCTTTGGCCGTGACGCCGAACGGTAAAGCCAGTCACACGAATTATCGTTGTTGTTTGGGAGATATTTATTCGGGTGAGAATCAGAATGACCATCCCCGGGCCGCTTATCGTCGGGGAGACGCCAATGAAATGCCGCTTACCTCAATTATTGACGGGACAAGTAACACAGTCATGATAGGCGAGGCGGTTATCTGCATGATCGATGAGGACACTTACACAGGAAAGCAGCGAGTGCGAAACGGAATGGCTATTAGTTCACTACCTGATAATGCCAATACCTCCGTTTCGGCATGCATTGCCGCGGCCGTCAAAGACAGTGAGGACTCAACACTCTATGCTGCCGAATCGACCACAATCGACGCCTACCGTTACCCGGGCATGTTCTATGGTATGTCGATTACCTCGCAATTTTTCACAATTATGCCGCCCAATGGCGCACATTGCACGTACCAGACATCGGGCTCATACGCTTCGCTGGCACCGGCAAGCTCCTATCATTCCGGAGGAGCGAATATCGCCATGTGTGACGGGAGTGTGCGTTTTGTTTCGGACACGATTGACTGTGGCGACCCAAGCGTGACTCCCTATTCAAAGACAGGTGGTCAATATCACAAATTCGTCGGTGAATCATTTCGGGGCGTTTGGGGAGCAATGGGCAGTGCCTGTGGTGGAGAAAGTATCACACTGTAACACATCTTTGGTTTAAAATTGGTTTGAACTGTTTTTTCGCCGAAAAACAGAAGAAACAAAATTGCTTGAACCAAAAGTAACACGTCATTGGTTTGAACTGTTTTTTCGCCGAAGCAGGAATCCCCCTTGGCCCCAATAAAAAGGTCAAGGGGATCACGCGGGCGGACGGTTTGGTTCGAACGTAAATGTTATTTTTCCAGCCGAACAAATTTTCATCAAGGCGAATGAAAAACGACATTTGACACAGACTTCAATGGAAGAAAATCAAGATGAAAAATCTTTCATTGGGTAGCTTGACGGTCTGTTTACTGGTCATCCTGTTATATGCGCCAGTTGTTGTCGGAGCAGAAGGGGAATCTTCTGCCGCACCCGCAGTAAAGAACGTTGTCAAAATAGTTCCTGCTCCCCAGGGAGAAGCGGTTTCCGGGCCTTGGTCACTTAAGGACATGTTGAAAATATTATTTTTCGTTAAAATACGCGGATAAAAAAGTTTCGGTTAAAAATAACGTAACCGTTCACGGCGATTTTTCCTTTCCCACGAAAGGTTGGCCGTGTTCTTCTTACAGAGAGTATAGCAGAACCAACCAGCCACGTCAACGATATGTCAGAAAAATTCCGAAAAACAGTCAACGA
>JAQVID010000409.1 GCA_028695865.1 Thermoguttaceae bacterium
TGGTCCATGATTATCTTTTCAACCCCTTTCTGGGATCAGGGGCTTGGCGGTCTAGCGGCTTTTTTTTCGGATTGACCGTTTGAGCCGGTGTTTGAGCTGGCGTTTGAGGCGGTGTCTTTGCGTTGGGCAAGTCTTTTTTATCGGAGGAAGTTTTTGCGTCTGCCGTGTTTGCTTTGGCATCCTTTTTGGGACTGTCGGCCGTTTTGGATTTTTGAGTCGAGTCAGGAGCGACAGCCTTATCGCTTACCGCGGAAGCCGGCAACGGTACACTGCTGCCGCTTGCCGCACGAACCTGAACCGGTTGCATGGCCCAAATCCAGCCATAAGGGGAGAACATGATTCCGCGAAGCCCGATAACGCAAGCCAGAAGAAGGCAATAGATCGTAACCGCTTTGCCAAAGTCCGTGTCGAAGATCATCATGACCCCGAGCGTACCCAAAATCGCTACCGGTACAATATAAATAAAGACCAGCGGACCGGGGTCGAGATAGGATATCAGCCATTCCAAAGCCAGCCAACTCACCCCAAAACAACAGGCAGTGAAAAAAGATCGTTTGTAAAGTTCATTACCCAAAAAGATTTCCAGATCATCGTCTTCTCGAACCATCATATAACCGAAAGCGGCCAACGGAAAGCCCAGAAGAAACATGCCGGCCAGCCCAATCATGTTCTTGGTTGAGCCCGGCTGCCATGAAGACAAATAGACACAGACCGCAATAACAGCCGCGATCCCCACCAAACCGAGAAAAACCCGCAACTTGGTAAAGATGAACCGCGTTTGCAAGATGGGGCGAACATCCTGACCCCGACGCACGGTTGGATTGCCCGCGGCGTCCGTTGTTATGTCGTCCGGAGCGTGAACGACAAGGTTTTCCTTGGGGATTTCGATGATATGTCCGCACTTGGGACAAGGACCCTTTTTGCCGGCAAAACGGTCGTCTACCTGAAATCGGGTCATACAACCTGGACAAATGACATTGATTGCCATCGTAATTTCTCCTGAATCTGTGTCGGTTGACCGAAATAGCTTCTCTTTGTTATTATACTCTCAATGACCGCTTGGGCAACAGTACAAACGCTGTTTCATCGCGAATTTTTTGAAACCTTATCCATATTATCAAATAGAATGAACAGAAACAGTTTTGGACGAAAATAATGAAAAAAGCCAAAAAGAACGAAACATTTTACTTCCGCCACCGTTCAAGATACTACACTTATTATCATTTCGGTCGTCCCACTTGAGTTTTGTGTCGCGCGGCCGGAAGCAGTTCTGCTTCCCATTAGTAATCGGAGAATGAATCAGGGAACTGGAACAGGAGTAATGTCGTTCTGTTTACAACCAAATAAGGAGTATCGTTATGAGAAAATGTCTCGTGTTGACCATGTTATTTTGTGTCGTGGGAATATGCTGTATGGTCGCGGCTGAAGAAGAATCGCAACCGGCGCATCAGCGTCCGGCCAGTCCGTTCATGAACGAAGACGGAAAAATTGATCTGAAGAAAGTCGAAGCTTCCAATCTTCCCAATGCCCGGAAGAATGCGTTCAAAAAAGCGGACAAGGATGGCGATGGTTTTCTGGATTCCGAAGAAATGAAAACCGTCATGGGTCGTCGCGGGGCCCGTCCCGAAGGAGAACGAGGTAATGATCGTGCCCGCGACGAAGGACGCAATGAATCCAGAGCGCCGATGGCTCGTGGTAATAAGGAAGCACAGCGCGGTGGAATGCCGCCGTTCATGCAAAACCTCATGACAGAAGAGGGTAAACTCGATCTGGCCAAACTCGAAAAAACCCGCATGCCGGAAGAACAAAAAACGCGTTTCAAAAATGCTGACAAGGACAAGGATGGATTCCTTGACCAGGACGAAATGCGATCAATCATGCGAAATCAGCCTCGCCCGGAAGGTTTTGGGGAGGGTCGTTTTGTCTTTATGCATAGCGTCATGACCGAAGACGGAAAAGTTGATTTGAGCAAATTAACCAAAGCGGATAAAAACGGCGATGATTTTCTTGATCAAGACGAACTCAAAACACTCATGCCGAAAGACGGGCAAATGCCAGGCCGTTCGCCGCGTGGAACAGCAAGACGCCCGGACCAAATGGATCGCCCTCAGCAGGGAGAACGCCCCTATCCGCGAAGAACATCCAAGCAAGATTCGAATAACGACAAATGATCTTTCCTCGCATTCGGATGATTTGTCATTGAACAGCATTGGCAATCCTCTAACGTGGTAAAAAATCTCGGGCAAGCATTCTTTACCGCGTGACGAGCATTGCCGTTTTTTTGTTCTGACGAAAAGCGGATGTTTTTTGACATTTCAGGGCCTGTTTTGGACAAAAATAAAAAAAATTTTCAAAAAACGAATTTGTTTGTGTTTGTAAACTGTTTACAGATGAGTTGGGGACGTTATAATAAAATTTGTTTGAGTATTTTTTTATTCATATAATTTTATTTTTTTGGGAATGGACAGCGGAGTATGCACATGACGTCCGAAATAGAGGGCAAAAATCTTCCCTTGCCAAGTGTCGAGCGACTTCCCGGATATTTGCGTCTGTTGAAAGAAGCACGAGCACGAGGCGAAGAGGTTATTTCTTGTACTCGCATTGCCGAAGAGTACGGTCAGTTAAGCGTTCAGGTGCGGAAAGATATTGCGATTACGGGCGTGGTCGGTCGTCCCAAAGTCGGATATCAGATTTCCGAATTGATCGCGGCCATTGAACATTTTCTTGGTTGGGATCTTAAAACATCCGCATGTTTGGTTGGTGTAGGAAGCCTTGGAAGCGCCATTCTGAAATATGAAGGATTTGTTGAACACGGCTTAAATATCATTGCGGCGTTTGATATTGACCCGGAAAAAGTCGGTCAGACCATTCATCGTTGCCCTGTTCTTCCCTTTTCCCAAATACCTGATTTCAAGAATCGTGTTGAAATTGGGATCGTAACCGTTCCCGCGTTTGCCGCACAAGACGCGGTAACCAAACTGGTCGACATTGGCGTCAAAGCGATCTGGAACTATGCTCCGCGAAAACTTGACCTCCCTCCCGGGGTTATTTGCGAAGATGTAAAACTTTCGTCGAGCTTTGCCGTACTCTCGTGCCGTCTGCTTGAAAAAAAACGTGTCCGAAAGCACAAAAAGTCATGAACACGTTTGCAAAATCAAGGCCCCACGAATCAACTAATCTGTAAAGCCGGCTTCCGGTCTTGTGCTCCAGCCGCTTTATATGTATACTTTAAATGATTTGTTTTTACACGGATTCCAATTTTGTTTTCTGTCGAACGGCGTTTGGCCCTTTTTCCCACAGGCCAAGCGGAAATTCGCGTGAAAACAAAAAAACGCCCGCCTGACAGCACAGAATAATCAATGAAGTACAAACAGAATCGCATATTTCCGTTGCCTGTGTAAATACTTTGGGGATCGGCAGCGAATTTCGTTGAGCAACTGTTTTCCTGCCCTTGTTTTGTTTCCAAGAAAGATTCATGACCGAAAAGAACGAAAAATCCATTCAGCAGCGTCTCGTCGAGGCTGGAATTGACGAGATCAACCATTGCGGAGTCCGAAACTTCTCCGTCAGACGCGTTGCGCTAAGTTGTGGAGTCTCTTGCGCTGCGCCTTACAAGCATTTCAAAGACAAAAAAGCGTTTTTTGCGGCGATTATTAAATACATTCAGGAGCTTTGGCGCATCCGGCAAGAGGCGGTCATTCAGGCCAACGCCCCGGACCTGCGGAAACAATTGGTCGCGATCAGCCTTGCCTATATTGACTTTCTTGTCGAGAACCCGCACTTTCGCTCTATTATCATGCTCAAAGACCCTTCCTTTGACGCGGAGTACATGAAAAACAAGGGTGGGTTGAGTGCGCGATCCAAAGAGCTCATTCAAGAGTATTGCAAACAGGTTCACATGCCGGAAGAAACGGGCAAGATTAAGATGTATATCGTTCGTGCCATGATTTACGGCTCGGCATTGATGTTCGACAACAACGAGTTACCCTATTCGCCGGAGGTCATGAAGTGGGTGGAACAAGTCATTGATCGGGAGTTTGATTTGCCGTGACCATATCACAACAACTGCGACATTGCCTGTTTTGTACTGCATTTCCGGCGGGAGTCCCTCTTGACACCCCAGGAGGATTGCAAAGTCAGAACAGGCCAAACCCGAGGGATTCAAGGATGTCGCTGGGATTCCACTGAACGCGTTCAGCTTTGGCGCGAAGAATGGACGATTTTCCGTCTATAAGTCGTAGAA
>JAQVID010000410.1 GCA_028695865.1 Thermoguttaceae bacterium
GGCCGTCAGACGATAGCGTTTCATGCGACGGCGCAGATTGTGAAAAAAACTTTTGATTTCGTCTTGGGTCATAAAGATTCTTTGCTCGGAATCGTCCACCGATTCAAAGCCGAACGCGGGCGAGATCATCATGCCGTCAATCGGAACTTTTCGCAGTGCCTCGCCCAATTCAATCAATAATTCAAGCGTCGTCTGACGGTAGACTGTTGTATTGGTATAAACGGCGAGGCCCGCTTTTTTAGCGGCACTCAGGCCGGCCATGGCCTGTTCAAAAAGGCCGGACTTGCCCGCGAATTTGTCGTGAATCGAAGCAGGACCGTCCAAATGGACATTGATAAAAAGCCGCTTCTTCATTTGCTTTGTTAAAGTCGAACAGAGCGGATCAAGTCGTTCTTGCAGTAACAGACCGTTCGTGCACAGATAAACATGTCGCGATGGAACTTGCAGAATTCCGACCAGCAACTCCTGTAATCCTTCGTAAAGCAAAGGCTCTCCACCGCATATGCTGACCGTGGGAGCACCGCATTCCTCCACCGCGTCAAGACATTGCTGAACGGTCAACGAGAGTCCAAGGGTCGATTGGTACTCGCGAATACGACCGCAGCCTTGACATCGCAAATTACAACGATGCGATGGTTCCAGCATGAGTACCAATGGAAAACGTTTTTGTCCCGACCATTTTTTATGAGCAATGTATCGGGACATGGAAAGAACAAGAGAAAAAGGGAATCGCATGATGTGTGCCTCGACACAGCCTGGTCAAGTGAAAAGTTTTAATTTGCTTTCGTTTTCTTCCGGCTCGAATAAATGAAGCGAAAAGCCGGGAGACACGGCCCGGGAACGAGTGTTGTGGTCTTCAGTCTCAATGTTTTGGCCGGTTTGAGAGGGAAACCGAAAGCAAACCGGACCGGCCTCGGTAACCGTGGCAGCGTGGGGCATGGAACTCGATGCGTCTCCGGCACGTTCAAAATGATTGTCCTCTTGAGAGCGCAGGTCGCCTTCGTCCATGACAAGTGTCATGGCCAGACGTGGTCTTGCGACTTGTTCATATTGGAGAGGGCGTATTCCCCAGCAGGAGAACGCGGACATCTCGGGATAATCGGCGTGAAGATAACCGTATTCTTGCAAGGAAAGAATTGTTCTTTCCGAATGATCTTCTTCAGGGTGATCATTCAACGAGAGAATGATCGGCGACTGGTTTGTCGGTTCGTGTGACATCTCTTCTTTCTTTCCGGTTTCGGAATCGACATTGCCGCGTCGTACAGCGGACGCGTAGAGCGACAGTGCCATGAGAGGAAAGTAAACCGGATAGTAATGATATTTCAAATAAAAAACTTGTGGAAATCCAGTTCCGGTAAATTCTTTTTCATCCCAGCAGCCGATTTCATTCTGGCGTGCAAGGAGAAAATCAATTCCGCGTCGAACGGCAGGATGATTGGCTTTTCCGGCCGCGATGAGTCCCATTACCGCCCAGGCTGTTTGCGAGGCGGTCGATGTTCCTTGTCCGCGAAGCATGGGGTCCTTGTAAGAATCGGGCGATTCCCCCCAGCCGCCATCGGCCTGCTGGTGAATAATGAGCCAATTGGCACCCGCCCGAACCGGTTCGCTCAACGGAGAAACGCCCAACGCCGAAAGACCGGTCAACGCTTGCCATGTACCATATATATAATTGACACCCCAGCGTCCGAACCAACTGCCGTCCGGAAGCTGCTCGGACCGAATGTAGTCAATCGCCCGCTCCACAGCGGAATGTCCCGTGTCTTGCTTGTAGCCGTGACGTCCCAGCGACTCCATCACCCGACCTGTCAAGTCGGGCGTGCCGGGATCAATCATCGCGTTATGATCGGCAAACGGAACAGAGCATAAAAGCCGATGGTGATTGTTACGGTCGAACGCTCCCCAGGAACCATTGTTGTTTTGCATTGCCGAAAGCCAACGGAAGCCGCGATCAACCGCTTCGAACGTCGTATCGGCCCGCTCTTTGTCTTCTTCGGTTGGTTTCGAAGGGGAATCGAAATCAGTGTGGGCAGTCGCAAGTTGTGAGGCGTCCGCGAAGTTGCCGGCAAGTACCATGAGTGCCATGGCCGTATCGTCGCAGTCGGGATAATACTCGTTGTTATACTCAAAAGCCCATCCGCCCGGTGAAACGTTGACCGTTTCACTCCAGTCGCCTTGCGAAACCGTTTGACGGGCCAGGAGCCAATTCAGGGCCTTTTGTATGACCGGATGATTTCGTGTCATACCACTGAGCAAAAGCGATTTGAGCGTAAGGCATGTATCCCAAACGGGAGATTTGCACGGCTGAAGTCGCGCCGTCCCGTTTGATTCATCGTCAATAACAAGCGATTCCAATTCGCGCCGACATTGTACGATTTCTTTCGAATCGTCCGCGTAACCAAGTGCTTTGAGCGCAATCCAACTCCAGACGATGGGCGGATAGATCGCGCCGGGGCCATCGCTTTTCGAAAAATGTTTTAAAGTCCACTGTCGGGCTTGCTCAATGGCGCTTGATCGCCACGGCGTAAAATGAATACGGCGGCAGAACCACAGCAGACGGTCGCCCATCGTAAAGAATGTGCGAAGTGTACGTGCCCAGATACTTTGACTTTGACCGGGACCTTGAACCGGTTTCCATTTTTCCGGCGGCGCAATGAACAGCTCGCGAATTCCTTTCTCTGCCGGTATTGTACGCACCGGTTGGAGTGCCGAGACAATCGCGAGGGGAACAAAGATTGTTCGAGACCACGAACTCATGGCATAAATATTGACAGGGAACCACTTGGGAAGAAACATCATTTGCGGCGGTACGGCGGGCGTTCGGTCATAGGGAATTTGACCAAGTATCGCCAGGTAGAACCGCGTGAAACTGTTGACCCGATCAGCTCCGCCCAGTTGAATGATTTTCTGGCGGGCTTGCTGCATGGGTTCACTGGTGGGGTCTTCTCCCGCAAGTTTCAATGCGAAATAAGCTTTTACACTATTGGTAATATCGGCTCCGGCCCCAGGATACATTTCCCAGCCGCCGTCCGGTAACTGGTGCGCAAGGAGATACTTGGCGCACTTGAGAGCCAGCGGCGTTTCCTCTTCCTGAAGAAACGCAAGCAGAAGAATCGTTTCGCTTTCCAGCAGACAATCGCCCTCAAGTTCACCGACCCAATGGCCGTCGTCTTGTTGTTGGGCAAGAAAAAAACCTTGCGTTTTTTCAATTGCTTGTCGAAGTGAATTTAAAAAAGCTTCGTGGGTGTCCATTTGCAAACACTTCCATCCGCCGGGGGGTGTTGGTGAAAAGTTTGGTAAATTCCATTTTTAAATCTGTATAAAATACGATATATGGGTATATTGTGTTAAATACAGGGCTTCCGTGCACACTACGAGCGGCAAAGCGGCGAAAACAACTTATTGAGTATACAGTATAACTGCGGGGCCTGACAAGGGGAGAACCGTTAAAATCGCTAAAATTTACATAATTGGAAGCAAGAAATTTTTATTCGAACGGCGGTCAGAGAATTTAACGACCAAACAGAAAGGAGGGGCAGATTATCATTAGCCGTAAAGTGAACGCATACTATTTGCGTTTGCCTGTTTTTCCATGTTGTGTATATTACCTTGTTTTACTTTTGCCATACCATTTCCGCGATTCGCGCTGATACTTCTTCCGAACTTCCTTGAGCGTCGACAAGCTCGCACCGTCCGGAAAAATGCTGCGGCCACTGCTTAACGGCAGTAAGAAAGCCTTCGCGAACACGGCGGTGATATTCGTTTCCTTTAAGTTCCATCCGGTCGAGCGGTCGATCAATTCGCAAACGGGCGACATCCGGTTCCAAGTCAAGCACAATCGTAAGGTCCGGAATACAATCGGCAAGCGCGATGCGCCCGACCTCCCAAATATCGTCGATGTTTTGACCTGCCGCGTAACCTTGATACACGACGGTGGAAAGAAGAAATCGGTCCAGAAGAACAGTTGTGCCCGAGTCAATTGCAGGACGAATGAACTCGTCGATCATCTGTGCCCGGGCGGCCATGAACAAAAACGTTTCGCTTCGGTCGCAGACGAGAATGTCTTTAGTTCCGAGCAGAGTTGCGCGAATTTCTTCCCCCAAGCGCGTTGATCCCGGGTCGCGACACGTTACGACCTTTTCATGACGATCTTGAAAGCCTTGTGCCAGCGCGGTTATTTGGGTACTCTTGCCAGTCCCGTCGCCGCCATCGATAACAATAAACATGAGTGATTCTC
>JAQVID010000411.1 GCA_028695865.1 Thermoguttaceae bacterium
TTGTCGAACAGCTCAACCTCGCGCATGATTTACTCAACTCCTGGGACTCCGGGACAAAAGTCAAGCCGTCGACCAATGAGTACTATTCGCTGATTCTTAGCGGTAACGCCGGACGCGTCATGGTCCGCGATTGGTCGTGCGGCCGATTGGTCGATTTGGTTGAGGCTGCCGACCGCTGGTTTGCCGATACAGAAATTGTTCGCCGCGACGGCTCCGGCATAATCCGTCAACATAAATTTTATGCGATTCTGGGCACTCTTGTTCGCGAATTGACGAACAAGGAACTTGATCCATGTTCCACAATGATTGTCTCCTTGTGGAAGGCCGCTTTGAATCCAAAAATCAATATTCCGGAAAACGCGGTGATTCTCGCCTTGCGACGGCTGCGAATCGATATGTTTGGGGATAAGAATGGAAATTCGATTCCTCCGAATCATGCCCGTATGGGATTGCTCCGCGCTTATCTGGTCAGAAATGAAAAGGATAATAATATGACCCCTTACCTTAATGAAAATCATCCCGACGTCGCCTATCAATGTGGACGCCTTATGTCCCTGCTTGCCGATCTGCAATACAATGCGATTCCCGATGTCAATACCGGACTCGTGCAGCGTTTTTATAGCGCGGCTTCCGTTTCGCCGCAATTGGTCTTCGGACGTCTCATGCGAATGAGTCAATTCTATCTTGCTAAAGTTGATGTCAAAATCGCGTCTCGGGTTGAAGGCCGAATCGCTGACGTTTGGGGAAAAATTCAAGACGGTATTCCCGCAACCTTCAGCCTAAAACAACAAACCCTTTTCGCCCAGGGTTATTATCAGGAACAGGCCTGGCGACGAGAGATGGTCGCCAACGCCAAGGCTGTTAAAGCGGAAAAAGACGGGACCGCCAAGGACTGAAAAACGTCTGTGCCCGTTTGATGAACTTGTATTTGTTAATCATCGTATAATTTAGTATAATTTGTATAATTTAATGAAAAAGGAAAAAATATGTCCAGTATTATTGCAAATCGCTATGAATTTCTTTGTCTGTTTGACTGTGTGGACGGCAACCCGAACGGCGACCCGGACGCCGGTAACATGCCCCGGGTCGATCCGGAAACTCTTTATGGTCTTGTTTCCGATGTCGCGATAAAAAGACGAATTCGCAATTACGTTCAGCTTGCCAAAGGGAACGTCATGCCAAACGCGATTTTTATAGAAAACGCCACGAACCTCAATGCAAAGATCGTTCAGGCTCATGAGGAAACCGGAAATCCAAAACCTGCTGAAAAAGGCGCCACAAAGGCTCAGGTTCGCGCCGCAGCCGATTGGATGTGTCACAACTTTTACGATGTCCGGGCCTTCGGTGCCGTAATGAGCACTGGACCGAATGCCGGTCAGGTTCGTGGCCCTGTACAAATCGCCTTTTCCCGCTCCATCGATCCGGTACTCCCGCTTGATTGTTCAATTACCCGTATGGCCATTGCAGACGATCTGAAATCCGCCAAGTCAAGCGAGGATTATCAAAAAGACCTCGAAGGTCGTTCTGAGGACAAACTTCGAACCATGGGACGAAAATCCCTGATCCCTTACGGTCTTTACGCCTGCCGAGGATTTATCAGCGCCTTTCTGGCTCAGAAATCCGGCTTTAACGAGGATGATCTCACCCTGTTATGGGCCGCATTGGGGAATATGTTTGAGCATGATCGGTCGTCGAGTAAGGGAATGATGACAACGCAAAAACTGATCGTGTTCAAACACCTCGGAACCGATTCGAATATGGACCAGCGGCGACAGCAGGCAATGCTCGGCTGCGCCCCGGCCCAGACCCTTTTCAATCTCGTCAAAATCAAGAAGAATCTGTCCGATGTTCCTCCGCGAGCTTTCACCGATTATACGGTTACCATCGACGAGGGTAAAAAATGTCCGGATGGAATTGAGGTGATTGAAATGATCTGATTGTGTTCGGCTTCTAACGCAGGAAATGAAGAACTCACGCTGCTTCCCTGTTTGTTCCTGTGGGACATTCGAAGCAGCGTCGGTTACTTGTCCCTGCGTTGCAAGAGGACATTGCTACTATCCCACCCCCCAGTGTTATTATTACAGACGGTATTCGGAACCGCTCTGAAGTCAATTGACAAAAGGTTTTAAAAACCGCGTTGGCGGTGAGGAGCTTTCCATGTTTCAAGAAGAGGAATGGGTTCCCATTTCAGCTTTGGCCCAGTATGCGTTTTGTCCGCGTCGTGTTGTTTTCATCCATACGGAAAATCTCTGGGCGGATAACCAGTGGACCATGGAAGGAAAGATACTGCACGAAACAGCCGATACACAAACGCAAAAAACGGCACGTGGTACGCGGATTGTACGGAGTCTGCGAATCTCCGATGCGGAAAATGGAATCTATGGCGTTGCCGATGTCGTGGAGTTCAAAAGGACCGATGGTATGGAATTTGCGCAGAATCGAGCCGAATTTCTTTCCGATGGTGTCCGCTTGCCTCTTCGTGACGGGCTGTGGTTTCCCATCCCGGTCGAGTTCAAACGGGGCAAAACCAGAACAGATAAAACATATGAGATACAGCTTTGTGCCCAAGGACTTTGCCTGGAAAAAAAGTTCGCAGTTACCATACCGTTTGGCTTTCTCTATTATGGTGAAAGTGGCCGCCGAAAAAGGATCGATTTCACCGTTTCACTTCGGCAGAACACCTGTACACTTGTGGAGAAAGTTCGTCAAGTGCTCTTTTCCGATACTGTCCCAAGGCCCAAATATTCGAAAAAATGCCGACAATGTTCCCTGGTTGATTTATGTCTTCCGCAAATGGGAACCTCCGGTTCCGTCGAGCGTTATATCCGAAACGCTCTTGCCAGTCGTGAAACAGGAAATCATTTGCCATGAAAAAGCATGCTAATACACTCTTTGTGACTACTGAAGGTTGTTATATTGCCAAACAGGGGAATTGCCTGCTCGTGCGAAAGGACAGAAAGACGCTTTTGAGTCTTCCTGTTCATACGCTCGAAGGCGTTGTTTGCTATGGCCGAATCGGAATGAGTCCCTTTGCCCTCGGCTTGTGTGGGGAAAACAATGTTTCAGTCGCCTTTTTGACAAAAAACGGACGTCTCCTTGCCCGGATGAGTGGTCCGCAAAACGGGAATGTTCTCCTCCGTCGCAGTCAATTTCGTTTTGCCGAGTCTCCTGAACAGAGCGCCGCGATTGCACGTTGCTTTGTCTCTGGAAAAATTTCCAATGCCCGTACCGTCCTGCTACGGACGCTGCGCGATCATCCTGACCCGGATCGGGACGAGCGTCTTGAGCGTGTCGTCGCAAGACTCAAGTGCGTGCTTGATTCCATGTGGCGACAGCAGGCGTCTTCAATGGATATTATCCGCGGCATGGAGGGCGACGCGGCGAAAAATTATTTTTCGGTTTTTGACGATATGATTCTGAGCGAAAAAGACGTTTTTTTCTTTCACCAGAGATCTCGTCGTCCGCCGATGGATAATGTGAACTCGCTTCTTTCGTTCATTTACTCGTTGCTGACCAATGATGTTCGAACGGCCTGCGAAGTGGTTGGACTTGATCCACAAATGGGATTTCTCCACGCGGATCGTTCCGGTCGTCCATCCCTTGCCTTGGACTTAATGGAAGAGCTTCGACCGTTTCTGGCCGATCGGCTGGCGATTTCGTTGATCAATCGTCGGCAGGTTTCTGCTGCAGGCTTTGAGACCCGGGAAAACGGAAGTGTTATCATGAGTGACAAAACGCGCAAGTCGGTGATTCGAGCTTATCAAGAACGCAAGAACGAAACGATAAAACATCCGTATCTTGGCGAAACGGTCACGATTGGAATCATTCCCCTTTTGCAGGCAAGATTGCTTGCCCGTTTTTTCCGTGGAGATTTGGACATGTATCCCCCTTTTTTTTGGCGATGACCATTTGTTTGAAGGTGCGTACAGGCAAAAAATGTGCGTTCATTTCAGATTCGGTCGGATTGCGTCCCCACTTGCCATACACTGCTTGATGGGCAAAAATAATGTGAGTGTTCATTTCAGATCCGGTGATATGTTGTGGGGCAATCGTGGGTGTGTACAGGCAAAAAATGTATGTTCATTTCAGGTACAAAACTTTACCGACTTCCGCGCTGGTTCGGCTGTGCGTACAGGCAAAAAATGTGTGTTCATTTCAGATTCGGTCGGATTGCGTCCCCACTTGCCATACACTGCTTGATGGGCAAAAATAATGTGAGTGTTCATTT
>JAQVID010000412.1 GCA_028695865.1 Thermoguttaceae bacterium
CCTTTATCGAGACCGGACTCAATAATATTCGTGAACTGAAAAAGGCCTGCCCTGACATTCTTGTTTGCAATATGTCACGACACGACAACAGTGCCGATTATGTTTCGGAAACGATTGCGGAACATTGCGATTTCATTCAACTCCGCAATAATAATTACACACCGGAAGACATCAAGCGTCTCAAGGCAGCAGGGGTCCGCGTCAATATGTACGGAGCAAACGCGGTTGAGCTTCTGCAAACCATGTTCGATCAAGGTGTTGATTTTGTTTTGGTTGACATGACAGAAGCGATGCAGAAAGCGGCGATTCCCAAGGGCATTACACCGATCGTTCGGGACGAGAAAATCGAAGCTGATCCAAATCTGACCGTGTTAATCTCGGACGTGCACGTTGGTGTGGATGCCATGAAAACAGGTTACGCGGCCGATAACGAGATGAAACTGAAAGTCATTCTGGAACGAGTCGTCTCAATGAAGCCGCGTCCTGCCCGGGTCGTTATTATGGGCGACCTGGCGTACGATCACGGAACGACGGCCGATTACCAGAAAATCAAGCCGGTTTTGAGCATGCTTGATCAGGCCGGAATTCCATGGACAAGCGCGATGGGCAACCATGACCGCAGGGTCCCGTTTGCCGAAATTTTTCCGGAGAAGGCCTCCCAATCGATGTTCCCGGGGCGCAATGTGTTTATTGTTCCGACTCCTTCCTTCGATTTTATTCTTCTCGATTCACTCAATGAAGGCACCGTTGCTTCCACGACCGATACGGCCCAGATGCAGTGGCTTGACGGCAAGTTGGCGGAGTATGCCAAGAGCGGACGCAAAGCGTTTGTTTGTGCGCACCATCCGATGTCAGAAACGGGAGCCCAGGATATTTTGGCAAAATATCCGCAGGTCGTTTCAGGGTACATTTTCGGGCACCATCATCATTGGCAGCACGAAAAAATTGCCTGTCTCGAAACGGTCGGCATGCCGAGTACGGGTTATTCGAAAAAATATCCTCCGCTTGGTTACGCAACCTTGCGTGTAACAGGGAACAATTGCCGATTTACGCTTTTGACCAGCGATATGTCCGATAAAAAGAACGGCGATACCATCGACATACCGCTTGCGTCAAGTGGAACGAAATGAGTGAGCATGTTTTCTGTATTTTATGTTTTTTATGATTTCGTTTTGCCGGGAAGTTTTATCGCCGAAATTGAAACAGGACTTCCGCGTGCCGCGTACTCCACAAGCCATGATTGAACATGTCGTTCCTGTGACGTGTGAAGTTCCCCGTTTTTTGAAGGCGAACGGGGAATGAATCGCAGCAAAGGAAGCATTGGTTATGATCAGACAACATTTTACGGAGTTGACCGCCGCGCGGCGTTTCGGTTTTGACCACGGACACAACAATCGTAATTGTTGTGACAAACATTATTGAGGAACTATTTGATGTGGCAGTTTTACGCATTACTTTCGGCGATTTTTGCCGCCGGTGTCGCCGTGCTCTCCAAGGTCGGTATTCAGGGTATTGATTCCAATCTCGCGATAGCCATTCGGACGGCGGTCGTTTTGATTATGGCCTGGTCAATCGTTTTGTTCCGCAGTAATATCGGTGAAATGGCGACCATGTCTTCGCGCAACTGGATTTTTCTGATACTGTCCGGCATTGCGACCGGTCTGTCGTGGATTTGTTATTTTAAGGCGTTGCATTATGGGGAAGCGTCGAAAGTCGCGCCGATCGACAAGCTTAGTGTTGCTTTTACGATCGTTCTTTCCATCCTCTTTCTGGGAGAGCCGGCCAATCCCAAAGTACTCATTGGGGGAGGCCTCATCGTCTTGGGCTCGCTTGTTATTCTTCGCGCATGAGCAAAAGAACTTTTCGTCCCGCCGTGCTGTATTCGACCGTCCCTTTCGAATTGGAATTATTTGTGTTCGACAGGAAACATTCCGATAGACAAAGACCATCCCGCCGCGTATTTTTTCTTATCACGACTGCCTTGAGGGCAATGCGCATAAACAACCTGTTCGCTTTATTCTCTTCAATAAAAATGTTTTTTCAGGGATTTCCTCCAAAAACACGCAGTGCCCGGTTGCATTGGTCTGTTTTTTCCATTAAAATACTTCAAGTATTGTGGATCGTTTTATTGGCGTGAACTTGCTCGTTTTTGGCATGGTTATACCGGATTGCTTGATGTTTCGTGTTGCACGGTCTGAGTTCGCCCGTTTTCCGAAGGTAAACGGGGAGTAAATCACCGAAAAGTGAAGCACCGAAACACGGAAGTATCAGGAGTATAAAAATGCAGCGTAAAACGGGAGAGTCCAAGCGATATCACATTAAGACAATTTCATCTGTTTTTCAAATTACATTTATTTTTGATCATCGGTAAGGAAAATCATGAGAATTGAAAGTGTTCGTGACTACAAGGCAATGAGCAGTGTTGGCGCGTCGATTCTGTTCGACGCCGCAATGGCAAAGATTTCAAAAGGAATGCCGTTTAATCTGGGCCTGGCTACCGGTAATACCATGGTTACGCTTTATGAGGAATTGGCAGCGAAGTTCAATATAGCCAAGGCGGACCTGTCACTGTTGAGAACGTGGAATCTTGACGAATACGCGGCGACGGAACATACCGCGGTGCCGCATGATCACCCACTGAGTTACTGGAAGTATATGCACGAGAATTTGTTTCGCCGTTTTGATCCGCAACTCGGCTTTAAGGAAGAGAACGCTCACTTTCCCAATCCGGCGAAACCGGACGAAATTGACACGGCGCTTGTTGCGGCTGGTGGTATTGATCTTCAACTGCTGGGCATTGGTTTTAATGGTCACATTGCCTTTAATGAACCGATGAGCCCGGACGACATCACGGTCGAAGATTTTGGCAATCTTCCGACACGAGTCTTGCCGCTGACGGAAGCGACCATTGAACAGAATACCCGGCTTACGGCGGGGGGAGAACGAAGTCTCATGCCCCGGTTTGCGGCAACATTGGGCATGCGTCCCATACTTAACGCGAAGCAGTGCCTCCTGCTGGCATGTTTTCCCGAGCAGGAATCACAATTGAATAAAATGATCGGCGGCAAGCGGGCAACTCCGGCACTGCCGGCCTCGTATTTACTCACTCATTCCGACAGTCGTATTATTTATACGGCAGACTGTATCAATCTGGGAGAAGTACTTTGAGTTTGTTCTTAAAAAATTGCAGATTGGTATCACCCGGGATAGACCGGGGATGGTGTTCGTTGCGGACCGATGGTGATCGCATTGTCGAAATCGGCGAAGACCTCGTACCCGGCCAAACGGATGAGATTATTGAAGCACAAGGGCTGATTGCGATGCCGGGCTTTATCGATATTCATTCCCATGGCCGATCCCATGTTGACTTCTGTGACGCGACGCAAGAAGCGATGCGTACACTGGGCCACGACAAACTTCAGGATGGAGTGACAGGCTTCCTTGTCACGACGCTTACGGTTTCGGCCGATACATTGCGAAAAGTCTGTCATGAAGCGGCGGCGTATGCCGGCAGTGACGATTCCGGGGCAACCATGCTGGGTGTTCATCTGGAAGGGCCGTTTATCAACGCGGAATGTGCCGGTGCCCAAAATCCGGAATATTTGCTTAAGCCGGATATTAAACTGGTAGACGAACTTAACGCCATTGTACCGGTTAAAAAGGTTTCATATTCGCCGGAGCTTGAAGGGGCCATGGAGTTTACCCGAGAATTGGTAAGGCGAGGCATTGTTGCGTCGGCGGCGCACACTTCAGCCGATTACGAATGTTTTGAGGAAGCAAGGGCAGCGGGCCTTACTCACATCACTCATTTTTGCAGTATGATCACGCCTCTTCATCATTTGCGATTTGGCATGGTCGGCGGTGGTTTGCTTGCTTCAGACGTCTATGTCGAAATCATTTGCGATGGTATTCACATGCTTGACCAGATGATGGACCTTATTGCCCGCGTTAAAGGCCCTGAACGCATTATGCTGATCACCGATTCCATGATGGCCGCCGGATGCCCCGACGGCGAGTATTCACTCGGAGGTCTCCCGGTTCGAGTAGCCGGGGGGTGCGCAAGACTGCTCACGGGTCAAATCGCGGGCTCGACACTGGTTTATTACAAGGGCTTTCAGCGATTTGCCCGGGCGACGCGACTTCCTCTTTGCGAGGCGGTTCGCGCAACAAGTCTTAATCAGGCGGTAAGTCTTGGCATAGCGGACCGTGGTCGCCTTCCAACCGGGT
>JAQVID010000413.1 GCA_028695865.1 Thermoguttaceae bacterium
TTCTTTCTAGTTTTCCTATCCATAGTCATCTTGTATGTTTCGCGCTTTTTACATGTTTTGCGCCCCAAGTGAGAACAGTATACACTTTTTGTTCTAACGTGTCTACCGCAATTTTTCTAAAATTCAATCTTGTGTTCACAGGCCGGTTTTATATATTGGAACGTTGTGGTAATCTGGGTAAGGTGAAATTGCGTTACAGCTCGCGTTGTATCGTACAGATAAGGATTGTTGTCGTGAACAGGAACAGAAACAGAGTAAGACAGAGTTCGCAAGAGTAAGAGAAAGAGAAAAAGCAGAGTTTCGCGGTGAAGTCGCGGGCTTGTAATTCAATGTCGAAAGGTCGAACCGGGAGTTTTTCTCCCGGGCTTAAAAAATTTGTCCTCTACGCAGAGTACGGCATGGCAGCCACACCATCACATTGGCCTTTACTTTGCTCTGTCGTGCTTTGGGATTTGCGTCTCACTGCGTCTTGATTTCGCCGGCGAGAACTTTTTTGTAGTCTTCGTAATTTTTCGCAAGGAGTTCGGGCGTGTTCAAGCCGTAAGGACATTTTTTTGCGCAGGCTCCACAATGTTTGCACCGCTCGACCGCTTTCATCATTTCCTGAATCTCGGGCGTAAGCCAGTGAGCACTGGGCGCGCGTCGGAGCATGAGCGACATGCGGGCGGACTGCCAAATCGTGATTCCCTCCGGGCACGGCATGCAGTAGCCGCAACCACGACAGAATTCGCCGACCAATTCTTTTTTGTCCTGCTCAATAAAACGGGCAAGTTCAGGCGTTAGTGAGACCGGATGATTTACCAAGCGGAGAAAATCGTCAAGTTCCTTATCGCGTTGGATACCCCAAATGGGAAGCACGCCCGGGAATTGACTCAAAAACGCGCTGGCCGCCGTTGCGTTTGTAATGAGCCCGCCCGCCAGGCCTTTCATGGCGACCATGCCCATTCCCAATGCTGTGCCGCGGCGAATCAGGGCGATTTCGTCGTCCGAAGACAAGTAACTGAACGGAAACTGAAGCGTTTCATACAGACCGGATTCAACGCAATCTTGCGCAACGCCAAGCAGGTGCGCCGTCAAACCGATGTGCAGAATTTTGCCCTGCTCTTTTGCTTTGAGCATACATTCGTACATTCCGGAGCCATCGTCAGGAGTAAAGTTTTTGGTTGCGCAATGAAACTGATAAACATCGATATAATCGGTTTTGAGCTTTGTCAGCGAGGTATCCAAATCGCGCCAAAAAGCGTCCGGAGTCGTTGCCGGCGTTTTGGTCGCCAGGAAGATTTTGTCTCGTATGCCAGCGAAAGCAAGGCCGAGTTTTTCTTCACTGTCTGAATAAAGTCGTGCCGTATCGAAGTAGGTCATTCCACCATCGTGTGCCCGTCGCAAAATCTCAACGGCTTTGGCGGTTTGGACCCGTTGAATCGGAAGAGCGCCAAAACCATTGGTTTCGCAAACGATTCCGGTTTTGCCCAAGGTCATGAGTGTCATGATTTCGTTTCCTTAAAAAACTTTCCAGGGTGTATTGCGACCGATTACTTTTTGCGAATGCAATACAAATGTGTTTTCGTCCGCAAAATAATCGTATCGGACAAAACGGCAGGAGTGCCCATGCAACCGGAATCGAGTGTATTGGTCGCCAGGATACGACATTTTTTTGGATCGGCGGCGACCACGGTTGTTTTGCCTTCGTCGTCAAAGAAATAGACGCGACCTTTTTGATAAATCGGACTGGCCCAGAAATTACCACCGATTCGCTTTTTCCAGGTTGTTTCACCCGATTCAACATTGATACACGAAATCATTCCTTTTCCGTCCGGCATGTACAAATAATCGCCGACGAGAACAGGGGTCATCCACGGACCAATATTATTGGAGTTCTCCCAGACGATTTCTTTTTCTCCGAGTATTCCTTTGGAAGTGATTTCAAGAGCATAGACACCGGCGGGCAAGGGGTGTCCTGTATTTACAATGACAAGATTTTTCCAACATTGCGGACGCATGGTACTTGTTTCGGAGAATCGGGGAAATTCGAATCGCCAATACTCTTTGCCGGTGGCCGGATCGTAACAATAAGCAGCCTTGGAAGCTGAACTGAGCATGTAGTCTTTGCCTTCCCAATTGCGAATGGTCGGCGTGCAATACCCTTTTCGGAACACAGGTTTTTCATCGACGAATTTCACACTGCGGTCGGCTTTCCAGACGGTTTTGCCGGTATTTTTATCAAGTGCAATCAAGAATTGAATGTCTCCGCCGTCACAGGTCAGAATAATCAGATTTTTATATATAATGGGCGAAGAGCCAAATCCCTGAATCGGAAGCCAATTCAAATCAGTTCGTTCCCAAAGTTTTTTTCCTGTCGTCATATCGAGACAGGCTGTTCCCACGGCTCCGAAATGAATGTAAACGCGGCCTTCCTCCACGGCAGGTGTTGGTGAGGCAAACGAGTTGACCTTATTGCATCGCTCGGGCTCTTTGACCTTATACAAAAGAATGTCGTGAATTTTTTTGCCCGTGGTTTTATCGTAACACAAGACGGAACGGGTAAGGCCTTTTTCGTCGGCGGTGGTGAACCAGATTTGGTTCCCCCAAATGACAGGAGAAGACCAGCCGCGGCCGGCGACTTCCGTTTTCCAGACGATATTTTCCGACTCGCTCCAAGTCAGGGGAGCCTGGCGTCCTTCCGCTTCAAGTCCATGGCAGCGTCCGTTGGGTCCCAGAAATTCATCCCAATTTTCGGCCGAAAAACCGGTCGATGTCGCGGCCAAAATCAACGATAAAATCGCCGAAAAAAAACAGATCATTTTGTGTTTCATAAAAACCTCTGTGGTCAAGTTCAATTGTGTGGCGTTTCACTTATCTTTTCTGCCGACTGGTGTTACACTCTCCGACTTCCGAAGAGAAACGCCGAACGCGGCAGAAAAAACAGCGGGTCGGCAGTACAAGCCGGGAAAATGTTTGTGTGAAGCAAAGCCAACGAGTTACGACAGGAAAAGGATCAGCCTGGAAAGCTGTTTTCATCGACATAAAGCGTTGCTTTGGAGTGTGTTCGCATAATGGTTGCCGGGCAAGCCGTACTGATCGGATCGTTAATTGTTCCGCGAACGGCGTTGCGTTTGAGTTGGCCCGGAACGGAGCAGATCAGGCATTTGCCAGACATGAGCGTTGGAATGGTGAGCGAAATGGCCTGCTTGGGTACAGCGTCAAAATTCGGAAAACAGCCGTCGTTCACTTGCTGCTGGCGGCAAACGTCGTCGAGATCGACTATCTTCACCGTCTTGGGGTCTTCAAAATCAGCAACCGGCGGATCGTTGAACGCAATGTGTCCGTTTTCGCCAATGCCCATACAAACAACATCAATCGGAGCTTCGCGAAGAATCGTGTCGTAACGCTGAACCAATTCTTCAGGCGTCATGTTTCCATCGCCTTCGTCGAGTAAACAGACTTTTTTGAACGGAAGCAGATTAAAGCAATGAGTCTTCAAATAATAAGAAAACCTTGCCTTTGAATCAAGAGGCAGACCAATGTACTCATCCATATGCAGAGCGACGACTTTGGTCCAGTCGATATCGGTTGCCTTTACGAGTTCTTCAAGCGTTTCATTTTGAGACGGGGCCGCCGCAAAAATTACCCGGGCTTCTCCTTTTTCGGCGATGGCCGCTCGAATTGCCGTTGCGGCATCACGCCCGGCATGAACACCCATTTCTCTCCGGTTGGGGTACACTTCCACTTTCAACATTCCGGCGTACATATGACGTCCTTTCATGAATAATTATTTGGAGTAAAAAATCTGGTTTGAATACTTTCGGAGCCCGGAGTCCCAGGATTCCGCGTATAAAGGTTTATTTTAAAGGAGTGAAAGCGAAAAGTCAAGTGTCGAGACATTTAAAATGATTTTTTTAAGCGGGCTTTTGCATGAATTGTCCCGACGAGTATGTTTTAGCGTGACGTTAAACTTGCCAAAGGTGTTACGATGTACCTTAATTTCTTCGGCCAGTCGATCTTTTCCTTTTAAGGGCGGTTCCAAAAACCTCAAAACATCGTGATTGGCCGATTGTTCCGCAATCCCCTTGAAAAACTCATCGATTTTGTTATGATGGGTAGAGATTTGCTTCTTGAACAGGACCGTTCCCTCTTCATTTCGCATATTGACGGTAATTTGGTTTTTGTGCAAGTCGATTGCCAGGTAATTCATTTTGGACCTCCGTAATG